>JAVYNU010000002.1:98815-260182 GCA_038735125.1 Ignisphaera sp. | reverse complement strand
CTTACCACTCCCATTAGGCCCAACCAAAGCATATATCTCACCATCGCCAACAGTAAAAGAAAGGCCATCAACACCTACAGACCCCCTACCATAGACCTTAACAAGATCCCTAACAACAACAGCAGACACAACCACCCAAACAAAAGGCCGTCAAAACCCAGATAAACGGTTACAAAACACCAAACAACTGCCTAAACATCCCAAAACACAGATAGGCCAAATACATAACATTAGCTAACACAATACTTTCTAGCCAACAATGTGAGGATGGCAATGATGGCCAGAAGAAGTGCAAATACGTAGACCAGGAAGACAATGATAGCAAAACTGATATCTGTATTGAGTAGTCTCTCTAAAACTAGTTTCGCATACCATGCAAATTCAGGCGATAGTACGCCTGTAATAGGCACAACTAGTGTATATAGTTTGAAGCTGATCCTCATCACTCCAAGCCCACAAAATAATATAAATGTATATGCCATTGCTAGGGACATTAATAAAAGCACTGCAAACGCCACCCAATACCCAAAAGCCTTTATCAAAAGCAATGAAAACCAGGGAAGGGAAAACCCAACAGCCACAACTATTGCACCATCAATAAACAAAAGTAGGAGCACAATCTTCAAAGACAGCTCTTTCCCCGAAACCTGCTGCACCATACAATACATCACCTAAATATTGAATATTAATAAAAAATTATTAAGTTCTTATCTCTGTCCCCTAGCCAAAGGACATTGCTTTTACATACAAACCACTTGTTCTACCATGATTCACTGTATATATTGTCTATATTGTATTGTGCCACGACGCAAAAACCAAGATATTTATTTTTCGCTGGTTTGCTAACAAGAAATGTGATAGGTGTGGCTATGGGATGTTTTTGCGGTTTTGGCACACCGACAACTTTTTGAATATAAACACGAAGATCGTGTTCATCAGTATAAGAAAGGCGAGGAAGGGGGCCATAACAGTAAATGATTTGACAATGTCTTCAGCAAGGTCTTTGACGTCTGTGAGCTCCTCTAAGCTAAATGTAACGCCATTCACAGCCACAACTGCTAATGCAAGAATGAGATACTCCACAAAATTACTTATTTCGAGTGTGAAAGGTTGACAAAATGCTGAAACTGCTACCAACAATGCATATATACACATCAGCGACATGGCCAGGAACAGCATTATCAAAAACGTTGGCCAAGAACCCAAAGAATCGATAAGCGAATAGATAAACACCCTTGAAAATAAGACAATTGCTATAAACAATGCAGCGGCGATCAACACAACACCAAGCAACTTAATCTCTTTATTTTTAAGAGGTTGCCGAGCCATAAACAACACCAAAAAAGTCAATTAAAAATAAAATTTTTAAGTTTTGTTTGCTACCCTCCAGCAGGAGGCGGCCAACGACAGTTAGAACCCATAACCCGACCACTAAGTATTCCACCTATCCCAATACCAATTGATATATAATCTCTTGTCGTCGCGCTGATTGCTATCACCCCTACTCTTATTGCTGCGTTTATTCCCGCCCCAAGAACAAGTAATCCAATACCTACTGCAAAGGCTCCATAGCATGCAAGATCTCTATTACCAGTTGCATAACCAATTATTGTAGCAGCAATTCCTGCTGCTGTAATTATTGCTCCAATAGCCAAAAGCCATGGAAAGTCTATCACTAGTGCATATCCTTTTTCTACTGGCTTGTCTATTTCTTTTGGTATATTGTTTGCCAACCCATTTAATGCGTTGGCTATTTGCGGATATGCTGTCGGTACGTATCCTCCCTTTCCACCTGTTTTAGCATAGCCTGGGCTTGTGCCGTTGTAGAGGTTTGCTGATAGCCATTTGACTCCGTTTGCAATTAGGTTGTAGTATTGTGATAGTGTATTAGCTCCTTCTGGTAGCACTATCCAGTCTCCGAAGAATGTTGTTTTGTTTTTGAACCAGTAGTTTGCTAGTGTGAAGACATAGCTATATCCGCTTCCATCTGGTGTTAGTTCGCCGATTGTAGTAACATATATTCTGTGGGTGGTGCTAACATTTCTGGTTAGCCCTATCAGGATGTAGTTGGCTATACTGTCGCTATAGTTTGCCTTCACCTCTCTCCAGTACATGACTGTGTTGCTGTCAATGCTCTTGTTGTATACTGGGCCTAGCCACAGACTCCAGCTGCTATCGTTAGACATGTATTCGAGTCCCATGAACAGACTGTTGTTGACATATATGTATATGCCTGTACTGTTAGAGACTGTAGAGACGTTTAGCTGCCCAGATCTAATCTCGTTTCTTATGTCAATAGCGATCTTAGTTAGATTCAGCACCAAGTTGCTGTCTAGATAGGGCTGGTTGACGAGAGCCATAGAGCCGTTTCTATAGATGTATAGTGTGTGGAAAAGCTCATACCTCTCAACCTGGTCTAGAGGCATGTTGCTCAAAGCCATAGCCAAAATCGATAACATTATAAGCTTGAATTCGTCAGACCCATCGTCAGCTCTAACAACTCTGAAGACAGCTGACACTGGAGCTAGGCTATAGATTGTTATGGCTACTGCAACCACTATTGCTATTGATTTGAACAACAGATTTCTACTCATTTGAAACACCAAAGAGTGGTAGGAGTATCCTCGATATATATATCGCTCAAAAAAGAGTTGAAACAAACACGAAAAACAATTGAACAACACAAAACATAAACATATAAAGAGTATTACTGCGAGATAATATGGCGCTAGAATAGATATGTTAGCTGCATCGAATCTTTGTACATAGCACTAGCTATAATTATGTATTTACATTGGCGAGTCATCGGCAGGTGTTTGCAATTTGTGCATACCTAGGCTACGTTAAAACAGGTGGAAGTGGAGGATATATATCAACAGCATACCACGGATAGCCAAAGCATTATTCTTTTTACTTTGATCGGTGCACCAACCTTTTTTTAAGTTTTTAGCCAGCTTAGCTATTCGCGCCTTAGCTTCCCCACCCTTACTGCTTGTACGCATCATATGTTTAATTAAATTAAATCTTTTGGAATTTACTAAGGCCTTGAAGAATCTAAGAAAACTCCTTTAGAGTACATGTTGATAATGCATATTACTTCTATTAGCCATAGGCCTAGCCTATGCTTCGACATTCAATGTGTTGATAAGGATGTCAGGCAACATATTAGGTTAACGACCTAGCTGCAAAAGAGCCAAAACAGTACTTAGGGTCTTCTAGAGCTGTCTCAGCCACCACCATCCATAATCCTTTGACAGCTGCTTTCCTTGAGATTCTGTGTGTTCCTGGTGGCCGGGGTCTACTCACCTTCTAGACCTTTTGAAGTTGGATAGTCTGAGAGAAGTCGATATGGGTACCCCCACGCAGTGTCCACAGGAAAAATTAAGAGTCTTTGTGTAGTCGCAACGCATTAATGGGAGCCATCTACATGTTTGATGGATAAGCAAAACTTATATAGGACTTATCACTAAGGATAGCTATCTTGAGGGGTTGAACATGAGCCAATGGTAAATAACCTAGATCTTATAAAATATAGAGATGAGATTCTACCAAAGTATTGGTATAACATAATCCCTGATTTGCCAAAGCCGTTGCCGCCTCCGATGGATCCAAAAGACGGGTTCTCAAGAATAGAACTGTTGCAGAAGATACTGCCGAGAGAGGTTCTCAGACAGCAGTTCACTGTCGACAGATTCATTAGCATTCCTGATGAGCTTCTAGAGAAGTACACTATAGTTGGTAGGCCAACACCGATCTTCAGGGCTATTGGTCTAGAAAAGTATTTGGATACCCCGGCGAGGATCTACTTCAAGTATGAGGGGGCTCTTCCAACAGGCTCTCACAAGATAAATACTGCTATTGCACAGGTTTACTATGCTTATAGCGATGGTGTAGAGGGGGTTACTACAGAGACTGGCGCTGGTCAGTGGGGGTCTGCTGTAGCTCTTTCAGCGTCTCTCTATGGGCTAAAGTCATTTGTGTTTATGGTGAGGGTTAGCTATGAGCATAAGCCCGGTAGAAGGGGTCTTATGGAGTTCTACGGCGCTGAGGTGATTCCAAGCCCATCTAATTTAACTAGATTTGGGTCTGAGTTGCTTAAGAAGGATCCCAGCAACCCTGGTTCGCTTGGCATAGCCATTAGCGAGGCTATAGAGTATGCCCTTGACCACGGCTATAAATATGTCATGGGAAGTGTGATGGATGTTGTCCTACTGCATCAAAGTGTCATAGGGCTAGAGGCTATGAAGCAGATGGAGATCATTGGTGAGGAGCCAGATGTTATAGTTGGTTGTGTTGGTGGTGGAAGCAATTTTGCTGGCCTTGCCTATCCGTTCATAGGTCTTAGGGGGAAGGGGAAAAGATTTGTTGCTGTAGGCTCGGCGGAGGTTCCAAAGTTTAGCAAGGGTGTGTACAGATATGACTACCCAGACGCTGCCGGCATTCTGCCAATGCTGAAGATGATAACACTTGGGAAAGACTTTGTCCCACCACCTATATACTCTGGTGGCCTGAGATACCACGGTCTCGCACCATCGCTTAGTCTGCTGGTTAAGGAGGGTGTTGTCGAGTGGGTTGAGTATAGAGAGCCAGAGATATACAGGGCTGCAGCAATATTTGCTAGAACACAGGGGATTGTGCCAGCACCAGAGTCTGCACATGCTGTAAAGGCTGTTATAGACATTGCTCTAGAGGCTAAGAAAAGGAATGAGAAGACTGTGATACTATTCAATATGAGTGGCCATGGACTGCTCGACATAGACAACTACAGGTCTATGATGATGAGGTATGGAAGGCTGTAGCGAGGAAGAGGACTGGTGGTCTGTCTATGAAGAGGATACTCGTAGCTTATACCACACTTGGCTATCCATCAAAAGAGAGGTTCCTAGAGTTTGTTTCAAAGGCTGGGAAATTTGGCGTAGACTATCTAGAGATTGGCATACCCCCAAGCTTTGCAAAATATGATGGGCCTGCTATTAGGAGAAGCTATGAACATGTCAAGAAACTTGGCATAGACACTAGAGAAGCTCTTAGGGCTGTAGCTAAAAATGCTAGTGCACCCATTATAGCATTGACCTATCTAGACGACTATGCAACTGTGCTAAACAGATTTGCTGAAGAGTTGAGCAGTATCGGTATAGAGTATCTTCTTCTGCCAGATCTGCTAATAGACTATCTAGACTCCTACAAAGAGGTTCTAGAGACTCTTAGAGCCTGTGGTGTGAAGCCCACACTATTTGTATCGTCTTCAATGCCCGATAGACTCATAGAGGAGGTTTCGAAGCATTCAGAGCCGTTTCTATACCTCGGCATAAGACCGGCTACAGGTATTCCGATTCCCGTTGACCCTGTTGTCGTGGTCAGAAGGGTTAGAAAACTTGTTGACAACACTCTCGTTGTCGGCTTTGGGCTATCTATAGACGACATAGCTAATGCTGTGAACGCTGGGGCAGACGGTATTGCTGTTGGGACGGCGATTATAGAGGCTATTGAGAGGGGTGGTATTGAGGAGGCATTCAAGTTGTTGACCAAGCTTAGAGGTGTCCTCAATGAGCTATAACACAGCTCTTAGAAGGGTTGTGGAAGGCTATAGCCTGTCTGAGGAAGAGGCTAGAGAGCTGGCAACAGGCATAATAAACGGTGCAATACCAGACGTCATCGTATCGGCTATTCTAGTCGCTTTGCGAATGAAGGGAGAGTCGCCTGAGGAGATCGTGGGGTTCGCCAAGGCTATGAGGGAAAAGGCTCTGAGGATAGAGGCTAGCCATGCAATAGATGTTGTTGGCACAGGTGGGGATGGGATCGGCACACTAAATGTTAGCACAGCCACAGCCATTCTAACAT
The DNA here is from genome assembly GCA_038735125.1 of Ignisphaera sp. Lineage (NCBI taxonomy): Archaea > Thermoproteati > Thermoproteota > Thermoprotei > Desulfurococcales > Desulfurococcaceae > Ignisphaera > Ignisphaera sp. The sequence continues at coordinate 254,341 of JAVYNU010000002.1, read as the reverse complement.
CAATTGTTCATCCAGTTGCCAAGCACGGGAATAGAGCTGTTAGCGGTAGAAGTGGTGCAGCAGATGTTCTAGAGGCTCTTGGCTATAGAATCGATGTAGAGCCTCAACAGGCTGCAGAGCTTCTAAGAAAAACGGGGTTTGTATTCCTATTCGCCCCTAGGTATCATCCGGCAATGAAAAATGTTGCGCCAATTAGAAAGGCGCTGGGGATTAGAACGATATTCAATGTTCTTGGCCCCTTGACCAACCCCGGTGGCACTAAGAGACAGGTTATAGGTGTGTTCTCAAACAGCTTTGCAAGGACTGTTGCTAAAGCTGTTCGAAGGCTGGGCTACGAACATGTTGTGGTGGTACATGGAGAGCCTGGGATGGATGAGGTTAGCCCGGCTGGGAAGACACATGTATACGAGGTTAGAGGAGACAAGGTGGAGTACTACACTGTTGAGCCAGAGGACTTCGGTGTTAGCAGAATATCGGTGGAGAGGCTAATTGTGTCAGATCCCACAGAATCTGCTGTAAGGATATTGAGGGCTTCGAAAGGTCTTGACAAATATGCTGAGATTTTCATAAAGCTGAACACGGCATTCGCTCTATATGTAGCACATGTTGTTAGAGATCCTAGAGACGGTTTTGAGTATGCAGATCAGCTTTTGCCGATGCTAGTAAATAGGATTGAAAGTCTCGTAAAATACAATGGGGATGTACGGAAATTCGAGGAGCTGATGAGGATGATACAATGAGGGTAAAGCTCAAAATATGCGGTGTTGCAAACATCGACGACGCTATTGAAATTGATAGAATTGGCGTTGACTTCATAGGGATGGTAACAGATCCGATAAGCCCTAGGTACGTGCCGGAAGACATCGTTGCAGAGATTAGGAAACATGTCTCTACACCAGTTGTTAGTGTAAAGGTCCGCGGATCTCCTGCGGAACTCGCCAACAGCTTTGCCGATTACGTGCAGGTGCACAGAGTTTTGAGTATCGACGAGCTTGAGGAGCTTGCAAGCTTCAATTCAAAAAGGTTTATACTATATGTTCCCGCATCCCTCGACTACATAGACTATCTCAAAAAGGTTCAGAAATACTTCGACCTAGTACTGTTTGACTCTCCTGCCAAGGGACAGCCAAGCGATCCGAAGGTGCTGAAGACCCTTCTCGACTATCATCCAGGGGCCGGTGTGGCGGGTGGCATAACTCTTGAGAATGTTCATCTCTACCTAGCTTTGGAGCCTGGCTGGATAGATGTATCGAGTGGTGTGGAGGTTAGACCCGGTAAGAAGGATTTGGACAAGGTTAGAAGATTGAGGGAGGTGGTCTACAAGTGGAGGTCATGAAGCTAGGCGATGTTGCTGGAATAGAGGATGTTGTTAAGTGTCTCTACGAGGAAGAGGATGTGTTTGCCGTGTACGAGGATCTGACAAAGAGTCTTTACAGCATTGTTGCATGGGGCTCTAGAAACACTGTGAGTAGTAGTGGCAGCAATGCTCTTGATGAGGTTGTGCAAGCTCTGAAAAATGCTAGGAAGAGGGATTATCTCTACCCACTGGACATAGGGTTGATAGGCTATGTAAGCTACGATGCTGTGAGGCTATGGGAGAGGATACCAGATATAAAGCCATATCCAGAGGAGTGGCCGCTAATCCAAATGTTTGAGCCGATTAACATGGCTGTGTATGACCATGGCAAAGGCGTTGTATATGTAGATGGAGATCCGAGTCTACTGAAGATCTGTAGAAGCAGAAGAGGAGACACAAACGCTGTACACAAGGTCAGTTTGTATGACTCTATGCTAGATGGAGACAAATTTGTTAGAGCTGTTGAAGAGACTCTAAAATATGTTAGAGACGGCTATGCGTTTCAAGTAGTTATATCGAGGTTCCAGAGATATGTCTACAGCGGCGATCTCACACAGTACTATTTGAATTTGAGAGCGATTAATCCATCGCCATACACATACTTCATAAAATTTGGTGACAGAGCACTGATTGGCGCTAGTCCAGAGCTTCTATTCTCTCTTAGGAGAGGGGTTGTCGAAACATATCCTATTGCGGGTACTAGGCCTAGGGGCAGAACAGAGGAGGAGGACAAGGCTCTTGAGAAAGAGCTTATGGAGTCTGAAAAGGATAGGGCTGAGCATCTAATGCTCGTCGACCTGGCTAGAAACGATATTGGAAAGGTTTGTGAGCCGGGGACTGTGAGGGTAGAGAACCTCATGTACATAGAGAAGTATAGCCATGTGCAGCACATAGTATCTCGTGTTGTGGGAACCCTAAGAAAGAGGTTTACAGCAGTTGATGTGCTGAAAGCTGTTCTGCCTGCGGGGACTGTGAGCGGAGCTCCAAAGCCATTTGCCATGAAACTGATTGAAGAGCTTGAGGAGTATAAGAGGGGGCCATATGCAGGCTCAGTAGGGTTCTTCACAACATCTGGAGAGGCCACAATGGCGATAGCGATAAGAACGGCGTTTGTGTTTAGAGACCTTATCAGGTTGCAGGCTGGTGCAGGCATTGTCTACGACTCCAACCCGTATATGGAGCTGGAGGAAACAGAGCACAAGCTGGCTGCTTTAAAGAAGGTTCTCGGCATAGGTGGTTGGTGAGCATGGTGGACGTTGTTCTCATAATAGACAACTATGACAGCTTTGTCTATAACATTGCTCAGATAGTTGGAGAGCTTGGTGCAATGCCGATTGTTGTGAGAAACGATGAGATTTCGATTTCAGCTGTTGAGAGAATCAATCCCGATAGAATAATCATTTCTCCTGGCCCTGGGTCGCCGGAGAAGGCTGAGGATGTTGGGATTTCCACTGAAGTTGTTAGAAGATTCTATAGGAGTATTCCAATTCTAGGCGTTTGTCTGGGGCACCAGGTGATAGGCTATGCATTTGGCGCGAAGATTAGGAAGGCTAGAAGGATAATGCATGGAAAGATATCAACAATAAAGATTGTGAATAGGACAAACCTGTTTAGGGGTGTCCCAGAGGTTTTCAAGGCCACGAGATACAACAGCCTTGTGGTCGGCTCTCTACCAAACAACCTTGTTCTAGACGCCATATCTCTAGACGACGGCGAGATCATGGCTATTCACCACATAGAGTATCCAGTCTATGGGGTGCAGTTCCATCCAGAAAGCATTGGGACGGAGTATGGAAAGGTTATACTCAGAAACTTTCTGGATTTGGTGTAGCTGATGAGTAGGGCTCTTCCAGAGTGGTTGGAGAAGGTAATTAGATACAATATGTCTAGACAGCCAATGAAGATGAGCAGGTTTAGAGCTGTTCACAGCCTTAGATCGAGAATCGAGGAGTTTTACAACGCTGGTAAAACAGCTATTATAGCTGAGTACAAGACCAGGTCCCCATCCGGTTTGCATGTGGAGAGGGATCTGATGGACTATATAAGAACTGTTGAACTGCATGCAGTTGGTTTGAGTGTTCTAACCGAGGAGCTATACTTTGGAGGTTCTTACAGCAATCTTGTTAGAGCGGCTTCTGCAACCAGCATACCTATACTCATCAAAGATATTATTGTTTCGCATAGCCAAATAGAGACGGCTTATAATGTTGGGGCAGACGCTGTTCTTCTAATAGCGTCTATACTAGGTGATAGAGAGCTTGACAAACTATATGAAGAGGCTAGGGGATATGGTCTAGAAGCCTTTGTAGAGGTTCACACAGTTGAAGAGGCTAGAAATGTTGTGGAGATGGGCTATCCGATGATCGGTGTAAACTCTAGAAACCTGTTAACACTAGAGGTTAGCGTGGATCATGCATACAAAGTTCTAGAGATAATACCAAATAGGTTCACGAAAGTTGCTGAGAGTGGTATTAGAGGCAGAAGCGATATTGTGTACCTCAGGAGAGCAGGAGCGAAGGCTTTTCTAGTTGGGACAGAGCTTATGAAGAACCCTCTAAAGATATTTGATCTAGTATCTTCATTTTAGCTGTATTAATATTAACATTTTTAATGTTGCTAAAGCCCTTTAGTGTGTGGCTGGTCATATTGGAATGCAAAGACATTGAGTGTATTCTTGACGAGGTTGACCAAAAAATTTTTGAGAAGATTGTTGAACGTGTAAAGGCTTTGCAGAGTCTTGGATATGACCAGGCCAAGCAGATTCTTTTGTCGAGAAGAGAGAGGGTTGCTGAGATCATTAGCCAGGGGAATGGGCTTCCCAAAGAATCTGCCAAGCTGCTGCTCAGCTACATAGACGATCTAACACTTCGACTCATAAAGCCTTTGACAGTTGCTTTCCTCGGCCCTAGAGGCAGCTTCACCGAGGAGGCAACACTAAAAATCTTCTCTGGTGCCGGTGTCAAGTTAGTCCCATACCCATCAATCTCAGATGTTTTTAGAGCTGTTGAGAATGGAGAGGTAGACTATGGTGTTGTTCCTCTTGAGAACTCTACCGAGGGTAGTGTGGGGGAGACCCTAGATATGCTGGCCACATCATCTGTTAGAATCTGTGGAGAAACCGAGGTGAGGATAATCCACAACCTAATAGCCAAGCCAGGTACGAGACTAGAGGATATCAAGGTTGTTATAAGCCACCCAATGGCATTGGCACAGTGTAGAAACTTCATATATTCGAGGCTCAAAGGTGTTAGGATAGAGACGAGGGCCAGCACGGCAGAGGCTGTTAGAGAGGCTATCGAAACAGATGGTGTAGCGGCCATAGGATCTGAGCTAGCAGCCAGAATCTATGGCGGTGAGATAATTGTTAGAGGTATAGAAGACAATAAAGAAAACTACACAAGATTCGTAGTAGTTGGTTTCAAGCCCCTTGAAAAAGGCTCGGAAACAAAAACATCCATCATTTTCACCGTTAAACACATTCCAGGAGCATTATACAAGGCTCTAGAGCCATTTGCAAATAGAGGCATAAACCTGACAAAAATCGAGTCAAGACCGATAAAAGGAAAGCCGTGGGAGTACATGTTCTTTCTAGACCTCCAAGGTTCACTAGATAATCCAGAGGTGGCAGAAGCAATAGATGAGCTAAGAAATAGAACAACATATATAAAGATTTTAGGATCATATAAGAAAATATAATAAATATTTAAGTTATGTAGAAACTGTTTTCATTTCTATTTCGAATAATGAATAACATCATAAGACATGTCATGAGATTGGCTATAACGTGTATGTTGAATGTGAATAACATATTAATTGATGAAAAAGAATTTCTATTTTGCGAAATCTAATATACGCCATATTTAAGAGCTGCATTGATATATGCTCTCACATTCTGAGGTGGTGTTCCAGCAGGCAATTCGTTTATACCTAGAGACAGCATGAAGCCTCCTTCTGGCTTTATTTCTTTGAGCAAATTCCTTATATACTCATCGATTTTCTCTGGGGTTCCACCAGCTACTAGAGATACTGGGACTCCTCCCATAACTGTTGTATGTCCTTTCAATTTTTCCCAAACTTTTACGAAGTCTTTTGGTCTTTCAAACCATGCTATACCCCATCCCTTCGGAAGCTCTAGTAATGTGTCTACATGTGGTGAGTGATCACCTTCGAAGAATATGAATCCCTTGTATCCCTTTCCAACAAGTGTCTCGATAATCTTCTTTAGGTATGGCCAGTAGAATTCGTTGTATAGCTTTGGCGGTAGCATTTCGTTGAGATGTAGAGGTATGAAGAATGTTGTTAATGGTTGTATTGGTGGTATGGCTGTGGCGACTTTTAGAATGGGTCCAACAAGTGCTTCGCAAGCTGCTTTGAATTCATCTGGATGTCTTCTCATGTCAAGCATTGCACCGGTTGGATGTCTAAGGAAGTCGCCTATTATATCTGCTGGTGCATATGCGTTTGTCAATGGAAAAGCTGGGTTGCCTGCTTTTGCAATTTCTGTAAATACATCCATTTGATATGTTGTTATTCTCTGCATAGTCATTCCAACCCTAATCCATGTACCGTTCCACTGTGCCGTCCCTGGTTTTCCAAGGCCTTCGCATACTCTTGGTAAAATGGTTGTATGCATGAACTCAACAGGATTTTCAATCAGTTTCTTGTACTCTTCAGGCTTCATATATTCTCCTCCTGGAAACTGTGGATGCATATCCTCTCTAAGCTCTCTACCAGGCCATCTACTCCACTTATCCTTTAAAATATCGTGAACAGGTCCTGTTAAGAACCTAATTGTATTGGAGAAGTCCGGAAAGTCGGCAAAGGCAAGTGCAAGTGCAAAGCCTTCTAGCATCATAGGCACGAATATTATGCCCCAATCACTTGGAAAGTCATGTACAAACTTGAGAACAGCATTCTTAACCTTATCAGTTAAGCTATATGATAACTCATACCACGTTATTCCTGTATATTTGCAGAGGAAGTCCCCCATAACACCTGCAACAGGAATTCTGTCAGGAACTTTGAGATCTACGATTCTTAAGAATCTTTCAGCCTTTTCTTTAGCAACTATATCTGGTTCTTTTTCGTGTCTTTCAATCCATTCGTCTATGGGTTCTTTTCTTGTTGTGGTCATTTGTCTTCACCTCTTTTTCTTTTCTTCTATCCATTTTAGCATTATTTTTATTCCTTGTGATGCGTCGTTTGTCCATGCGTCTGCTCCTATGTATTGGCATGCGTGTTGGTCTACTCTGCCCCCTCCTATTATTATCTTTACCTTGTCTCTCAAGCCAGCTTCTTTTATTGTGTCTACGGTTCTCTTCATTGAGTCTATTGCTAGTGTTAATAATCCTGACATTCCCACTATATCTGGGTTGTACTGTTTTATTGCTTCAACGAATTTTTGTGGCGGTACATCAACACCTAGATCAATAACCTCGAAGCCTGCTGCCTCAGCCATTGTGATAACAATGTTCTTCCCAATATCATGTATATCACCCTCAACAGTACCAATAACAAACCTTCCAACAACCTCCCTAGCCTTCCCAAGAGCCCTAAGCTTTTCTCTAGCCAACTCAGAAATTGTTTTGAGAATCTCGCCAGCCATAACAAGATCAGCAACAAAATACTCACCCCTCTCATACCTCTCACCAATAATCTCAGCAGCCCTCCTCAAATCATTCAAAACAACCGCTGGATCCTCAACCTCAAGCCTCCTCCTAGCAATCTCAACAGCCCTAGCCTCATCCAAATCAACAATAGCCCTAACAAACTCCTCCGACAAAGACATAGAGACCACAAAAAAGTTGTAAGAAGTAGAAATATAAAAAGTTTACTAATCATATGGCTAGGCTAACCACATTTAGTTGCATATATCTTAAGAAAAATCTGAGTTATACAACGTTATAAATGTTCTAGGCGGTTTTATAAGGTATCTAGCTACGAATACTAAGAAGGATTCAACATCCATTAAGTACAGAACTAAAAACAGTTTCACCAAATTTATATGAATAACCCCTTGCATACACATATTACAAATTAACTTAAAATTAAAGGTTATGCTGAATCTATAAATGGCTATTGGCAAAACAATTTTATCTATATTATCTATAGAGAGTTATTAATAGCGTTTATCATTAAACAAATATGGTATAGGATTAAGAAATGTAGTATAATTCTTGTGAAAAATACGATGAGGTTGGTAAATCCAAAAGGCGAACTATTTCATAAACATAGATGGAGGATGAAACCTAAGTAAGAAAGAATTTTTATCATTATTAAGTTATGCTTAAGTATGGGGAAATGAAAGATGAAAACTTATATGCTATAGTTTTTCGTTTTCCTTTTTGGTGTTTTGAATGAGAGTTTATGCTGAGGATATTGTGAGGCTATTGAACAACTATATTTTGCAGTATTCTTTGGGTTGGTATACCCTCTCTTACTTTAGTGGTGGTTGGAGAGATATCTATGAGTGGAGGGATGCTGCTAGGGAGAAACTAAGGGAAATTCTTTTGCCTAAATTCCCTACGCGTTTTTCGAAGCCTTCCATAGACTCGACTTTTAGGAAAAATAACTTAGTTGTTGAGAGAATATCCTATGAGCTTCCCTATGGATCTAGGGTAGAGGGGTATTTTATGTATCCAGCCAATAGGGGTAGTGGTGGCAGGTTTCCCGGGGTATTAGCGCTTCACTGTCATGGGGGTTTCAAGTACTTCGGTAAGGAGAAAATAGTTGAAGTTGATGATGAGCCTCCAATTCTTAGGAACTATAAGATAAGGCTCTATGGTGGTAGAAGCTGGGCTACAGAACTAGCTAAAAGAGGCTTTGCTGTATTGGTTACCGATGTTTTTCTTTTTGGGAGTAGAAGAATACCTGTAGTGGATTTTGTTGGCAGGTTAAGCTTAGATATCGATGAAGAGGTGAAGAAGTATAATGAGGTTTCGTATATGGTAGAGAATTTCGCTTCTAAAGCTCTTTTATTAGCAGGGCTAAGCATAGCGGGTTTAATAGCTTATGAAGATCTTGTAGCATTAGAGTATCTGGTAAGTAGGCCGGAGGTTGATTCTAGTAGAATTGGTGTTGGCGGTGTATCACTCGGTGGTATGAGGAGCATGTTTATATCTGCTCTCGATGATAGGGTTAAGTGTGGTGTAGTTGCTTCTGCTGTATCCACAATCGATGAAATAGTTAAAAGAGGTATTGAACATACATGGGCCCTCTACATCCCGGGAATGGCTAAGTTCTTCGACATACCAGATATTGCTGCATTGCATGTACCCCAGCCACTTCTAGTTCAGTACGGTAAGCAAGACCCTATATTCCCCTACGAAGGACAGCTAAAGGCACATAAAAAAATCTCTGAGGTGTATCGGGCGGCAGGTGTTGAGGAAAACTACAAGGGTATGTTCTACGATAAACCACATGTATTTGATGTAGAGATGCAGGAAGACGCATTTAACTGGCTAAGCAAATGCCTAGGCAACAGCTAATAGAGGTGTACTTTGAAAATCAAAATAAAAATATTTGTAGATCTAATTAAATTACCACTACCTCCTTCTTAAAAACAGCGACCCTACCCCCAAGCCCACGCCAAGTAATACTATTCCTACAATTGCTGTTGTTGTCCACTCCACCTCTCTTATTGTTGTTGGGCTAGCAGTTGTTGTAATTGTTTTCTCGCTGACAACTGTAGTTGGGCTTGCCACAGACACTAGCACAGTTGTTGGAACTGTTACCGATGCTGTTGTGGCCATTGTTGTAGTGACAGCTGATGTAACTGTTGTTGGCATAGCGATTGTCTGTGTAGTGACATAAGATGTTGTATAAGTTTTCTCAATAGTTGAGGTAATAGTTGTTGGAACAGCAGTTGTCAGTGTCCTCACAGAAGTTGTTGTATACATTGATGTGTATGTCGTCGGCGATGTAACAGTTGCCGGCGAAGGCGTCACCAAAACAACTACTGGGGCGATGGTTTGAACCATTGAAATATTTACGTATGCTGTGCTAGATACTAATAGGATAGACCCTCCTACAGTCTTCATTAGTACGATAATATTGTAAATGCCTGGAGCTGAATATGTGTGTCGTACCACCAAATCTCTTGTGGTTAGGTTTAAGAAGTCTAGGGGGGTTCCCACATATTTAGTTCCATCGCCCATGTACCACTCTATTTCTATTATCTCATTCTCTGGGGATTTGTATGGAGTTACATCGATTATGAAATACGCTGTAAGCCCTGAAATGTATGCTGGTAATGGTAAATCCCATTCATATTCGCCCCACAGAATCATTGGGTGGTATGTCATTAGCCTCGGTGATAGGGGGAAGTCTGTACCTGCATACATCATTATTTTACGCTTAAGATCTTCATTAGCAGGTTCAACTCTTGCTGGGTAAGGTCTTGAATAGGTGATGTTGGTCCAACATCCATCTATTATAGCATTTGCTCCTGGAGGTCTTATGATCCGGTTGCTAATGTTGAAGAAGTAGCCAGGGGCCTCGCCTGGCCATGTACAATCAGCTATCTCAGTATCTTTTCCAGGCACCAATTCGTATATGTTTGCCTCAGCATACACTATACCTCCTTGAGAAATACTGCTGCCTTCGCCTACCCAGTAGAGATAGTTGTTATACATATCAACAATTCCGAATCTAAGCCTTGGATGTCTGTACTCGGTCATAAAGTAGAAGTTGTGGTGTAGGGTAACCCTGAAGTTTCTATCCGTTGTTCTTGTAGCAGTATTACCTATTAATGTGACTTTGACATGGTTCCAGAACCTTGACCAAGATATAGTTATATTGCTTGTTCCTGTCGATAAAGCTTCAGCTAAATCTACTGTTCCATCAGACCAGTTGGTGAAGTCACAGTGATGAATCCATATATTTGTTGATCTTCTAATCTCAATAGCATCAATATTTTGCGTATCAGTAGAGTCAAACCTTATATTCACAATAATAATATTTCTAGCATCATATATACGCAAAGCTTGGCCACGAGCAGAACCTCCAAAACGCGTGGTTATGGTTATCTGTGCCCCTCTACCATCTATCGTTTTGTCAGAAGTGACTGATATCCTGTCTTTAAGAACTATTGTACCATTAACTAAGAAGAATATCCATAGAGGCTCTGGCTGGGTTAATGCATGTCTAAGTGTACCAGGCTGAGGGTTGTTGGGATCGTCTTCGAGTGATGTAACAAAGTATATGTATCCGTTTAGTCCCCCAGTAGCATTGCGTGCATAACCTTCTCTTTCAGCAAGCAAATCTCTTATACAGTAAACGCCCTTAAAACAGTAATCTGGAGTAGCAATAATATTGGTTTTACCCCCTGCAGTCTCTGAACCTACTTTAACCATATGGTTAGATATGCTTATTGGTAGTATAAATCCCAAGACTATTATTAAAGCCACCAAAACCGATGTTGCAAAGAGCTTTTTATTTTGTTTTTCTTCCATAGTTTTTGAGACACCTCCATATAAATTATGTTAATTGTTTATAAATAAGTCTTTTGCATCATTATATAAAAATTCGTTTTAGGTTCAACCTGAAAGTATAAGAAGTTTAATAGCGATTATATTCTATGGCATTGAATGGGCAGATAGAGAAACAAAGCCCGCAGTTATCGCATTTATCTTCATCTATTACCGGAGGTTTTAATCCTCTATCAATTATCGCTCTATACGGACATACTCTAATACATATCTTGCAAATAGTGCACTTGCTTTCGTTAATTGTATACCTGTAGATCTTCTCTCTATTTAATTTATCGAGAGGAATTACATTGTTTAATGCTTTTCCACGAAAATCATCAATGCTTGCGAATCCATGTTTCTTCATCCAGTTCTTTAACTCGTCTAGCAAAACTTTTATTGCCTCATAGCCTTGAACAATAATCGTTGTACAGACTTGCGTAGCTCTAGCACCAGTTAATATGAATCTGGCCATATCCAGACCCGAGGAAATGCCTCCAGATCCTATAACAGGTATGTCGCCCACTTCCTTCATTATATAATATGTCCAGGCCAAGCTTATTGGCAGTTGCCATGGTCCTCCATATCCCCCTAAACCACCCCATAGAATAGGTTTCATAGTTTCAACATCTATTACTAATCCTTGGAATCTAGCTGTAGACACCAAAATATCTGCACCTGCTTTAACCATTGTTTTTGCTAATTCGATAGGATTGGCGCCATGAGGTGTTAGCTTCCCTATAACAGGAAGATTAGTATTTTCCTTAACTATTTTCACTATGTTTGACACAACCTCAGGATTCGCGGCAGCTGCTCTACCCATAAGCTCTGGGCGAGAGGGGTCGACATGAGGGCAGGATAGGTTAAGCTCTAGCGCATCTGCACCTGCTTCGGTCATTAGTTTCGCTAGTTCTTCCCATTCTTCATAAGTTCTCCCAGCTATGCTAGCTATAAGAACTCCCTCAAGCTTCCTCCTCCTTATCTCATCTTTCGCCCTTCTTATGAACTTAACCCACTGTTCTGGAGGATGCTCAGACATCAAGTCCACGGAATAGAAGGAATAGAACTTTGTTCTAGCTAATGCACTATGCTTATCAATTACATACATCCTAGGCTTTGGCTGTATCTGCATATTAGTGTCGTAGGTTATTGTTTTAGTGACAACACCTCCTGCACCTGCTTCCAAACCCCGTATAATATCTTCATCATTTTTAACTGAGGGGCCTGAGGCTATTATAAGGGGGTTTGGTAGTAAAAGATATTTATGGAGCTGAACTACAAGGTTTAGCTCCATATACTAAAAACCCTATATTAATTTCAGTTGCTTCAGTACTGCTCTAATCCTTTCTTTTTCTTCGCCTGTTATAGGTTGGAGGGGTGGTCTTACATAAGCTGTCTCTAGTACTCCCATCATAACTAAAGCTTCTTTCAGTCTTACCCTATAGTTTCTCACAGGTGGAGCAAATATTACCTCCTCTAAGGGTAATATTGTCTCCCAAATTTCGAAAGCTTCTTGGTACCGCTTTTTAGCCACCAGGTTAAACATCTCGACCTGTTCCTTAACAGCTATAGTTCCAAAGCCTAGTAACCCCCCTTCTGCCCCAAGAACAAGAGATTCATATATGAAATTATCGTTTCCTGTAAGAATCATTATCCTATTTTCTAGTCTTTTGATAGCCCTAACTATGTCAATAAATTTCTTTGCATCAAAGGATGCCTCTTTAATAGCCACAACAGTTCTTAAGGAAGATAACATCTCTATAGCTTTAATAGTATACTCAACTCCTCCTAGAGCTGGTTGAAGATTGAACACTATTAGAGGGATTTCAACATTATCAGATAATGCTTTATGGTAGTAGTATATAACATCTTCGTTTGGATAACCTATGAACGATGAATGAGGAAATACCAGAAGAACCTCTGCCCCTACCTCCTTTAGCTGTTTGGCTGTTTCAACAGCATCCATAGTGTTTATAGCTTGCAGCCCTGCTACTACCGGCACTCTTCCTTTTACAACTTGGCTCACAAATTTAATTAGTTCGAGTTTCTCGTGTTTATACAGCGAAGGTCCCTCACCTGTATCTACAGCTACAGCAAGACCTCCTATATCGAACTTTAGCAGCCATTTAAGATAGTTTTCCATCTGGCCAAAATCTATACTGTAATCAGCTTTCATGGGTGTTACTATTGCCGGAATCAAGCAGTAGGGCTTAAATGGATTGGAAATTTTATTGTGCATCATTACACCTACATATGCGTGGAGTTTAGAAAATAAAAATTTTTACCTTTATTTATAATAAAATCCTTTAACCTTAGCGAATTTGCCTAACATTGTAGCTGGCTAAGCTATTATTTGAGGGTGAAGAGGTAGCTTCACCGGCTGCTTTATAGTGGATGAAATGTATAAGGCCCTAACTATTTCTAGGCTTTTCAATCCTTCTTCCCCATTTATGGGAAAATCTCTATCTTCTCTTAATGCTATTAAGAAATCCTTTAATAATCTTGCATGAAGTTCATGTTGAACTCTCAGCGTTTCTGATGCAGGTGTTGATATCTTATCTATGTCTATACCTGAATCGGATTTAAGTATTCGGAGTTCATCGTTATGCAGCTCGGCTAATCCTTTTGAGCCAAAGATTTTTATTTTTGTGTACTGGTAAGATGGTGGCCTTGTGCATAAGCTAGCTGATATGGATGCATATGTCTTTCCTCTGAATTTTATCAACGCTATACCCATATCTTCTACATTTATTGAGGGGTGCATTAGGTTGTCTATGTATCCGTAAACCTCTTCAGCTACGCTGCAGCTAAACCATTGAATTAGGTCTACGATGTGTATTGCTTGGTTTATCATTGCTCCTCCTCCTTCTGTGCTCCACATACCCCTCCAGCTCCTGGCAACCTCGTCTTTTAAGTAATATGCTGATTCCTCTCTCCACCACATAACCTCTCCCTGAATATAGTGTATATCTCCCATTACTCCCTCATCTATATACTCCTTGAGAAGCTTCACATCATCTGCATACCTATGCTGAAAAACCACACCAAGCCTAACACCTTTTTTCTTAGCCTTAGATATCATCTCCTTTGCAGCTGTAATGTTTATAGCTATAGGTTTTTCAACTATTACATGTTTTCCATACTCCATTAACAGCATTGCTTGGCCATGGTGAAGATAATGTGGTGTAGCGATTACCACAACATCGATCATGTTGTCCTTTGCTACTTCGTTTAATGACATATATGTTTTGCATCCGTAAGTATTTTTGTAGTAATCTGCTTTAGCAGGACTAGATGTGAGAACCCCTATTGTGTCTACGTATCCCTCCTTTCTCAATTCCGACAACGCTTTTACATGGATTTCGCCTATCATTCCCAAACCTACAACACATACATTAAATTTTCTCATAATGAAACCCATTTCTTTTGATCAGTTTGGGCTCTATATTAACATGATGTTTTTGAGGTAAATTTAATTTTATATAGGTGTGAGCGGATAAAACAGAATCTAGATAGTGTAGATAAGATTAGCCTCTAGAACAGCTACAAGTAGGGCTATAAAAAGTGCTTTGCCGAAAGGGCTTTTGTAATAGAGTCTAATCCTAAGTTAGTCTATGGACTTATTAATCTAAGTGGTATCTCCGATGCAAGTAAATACTACGTTGAGATATTCTATAAATTATGTAGAGTCTTGTGACTTGTTTTCCTCCTTTACATAACTTTATTTTAAACTTAAAAAGGATTTACATAATAATATTGCTAATAGTGTGATTACTATGAACATTGTAAAGGTTAAGATCTGCACAAATGAGATGGGGTGTATAGATGCTGAGCTAACTGATTCGTATAGCCCAAATACGTTTAAAAAAGTAGTTGAGGCACTTCCAATAGAGTCCACAGCATATAGATGGGGAGACGAGATATACTTCTCAACAAACATATCAATGCTGGAAGAAAATGCTAAAGAGGTGGTTGAAAAAGGAACGATAGCCTATTGGCCACCTGGACAAGCACTATGCATATTCTGGGGACCAACACCGGTAAGCAGATCAGAAGATGAGATAAGACCTGCAAGCCCCGTTAACATAATTGGAAAGGTTTTAGGGGATCCAACAAAATTTTCAAAAGTTAGAAATGGAAGTCGTATAAAAATTGAGAGAGTATCTTAAACAGTAGATAAATCCAACCAAAAATATTTTCTTCCATAAAATTTAATGTTGCTAAACGATAAACCATGTAATCAATGACCACATTCATAAAATATGTATAATTCTTGGACTAAAACACCTTAATTTATAGTTGAATTTGGATAGTACCATAGATAAGACAAAAACACTTAGTTAGGGTGGGTGGGGGTCGTGTAAAAATGGTTTTATTTTGGTTTTTGTTTAAAAAATGTTTATTTTCTTTTTATTGTCCATCCGATTGCTATTCCAACTACTAGAAGCACTATTGCTATTACTGTTGTTGTTGTCCATTCTGTTACTGTTATTGTTGTTGGTGTTGTTGATACCGTTGTTGATAGTACTGTTGACATTATTGTTGCTGTTGTTGGTATTGTAACGCTCTTCACAATTGTTGCTGTAACTGTTGCTGTTTGTGTTGTTGTTGGTGTGGTGGTTGTGGCCGGGGATGTTGTTGTAGTCACTGGAGATGTTGTAGTTGGTGTAGTGGTAGTCACAGTCGTGGTTGGGGATGTTGTTGGAGGTGTGGTGGTTGTTCTAGGCTGTGTAGCTGGAGATGTTGTTACTGTGGATGTTTGTTGTTGAATAACCTTCAGAGCGTCTTCCCAGAATTTGTCTGCTGGTATTAGTAAACCTCCTTCAGATATTGGTTTAACCCATTTTGGTGGCGATGGCTGTTTTCCACTAGCTGTACTGACTATTCCGAAGAGTACTGGAAATGTATCAGAGGTTGATGAAGCAACCCAGGCTGGCCACCACCATGGGTTGTCAGCTGTTGGCCAACCAATCCAGTAGTTGAAGTTGTATTGAACCCATGTAGCCCTCTGTGCATATGCTATTATCGGCATGTCTCTATATATTATCTCCTGGATCTTGCTAGCCGCTATCATTCTTTCAGTTTCGTTAAGTGATGCTAAAAGATCTATCCACTTTATAATCTCGCTGTTGTTGTATCTCGGCTGATTACCTGACGGTGGTTTGAGTCTCGGGTCTAATCTTAGCCTATAGTAATCCCATGGAAATTGCCATGAAATGCTTGGCATGCCATATCGAAGCACCATATCAAATGTTCCTTGCTCTACATAATTGTCTATCACTGATGAACTAACCATCTGCACTGTGATATCAAAGCCCAACTTTCTAAGTTCATTAGATATCAGATCTGAAATTATTTGTCTTACAGTCCAACCACTTTGTACTAGTATAGTGAAGCGTACGGGGGTTCCATCTGGTAGCTCTCTAATACCATCACCATTTCTATCGAAAATCCCAGCTTCGTCTAGTATTCTCCTAGCCTTTCCTGGATCATAGGGTATTAAACACTGTTCATTGCCCCAATACTGTTTACATAGCGTTCTGTTAATGTATTTCGTTAGATCTCCTACATCTGGAATCAAAGATGCTGATGGCTGTTTTGCTGCACCGCCGAATGCATATTCAATTATTTGGCTATAGGGTATTACATATGCTATAGCCTTTCTAATAGCTACATTCTGGAATATCTTGTTTTGAAGATTCATCAGTATTATATCCATTATATCAGTAACATAGTATGGTGCTGATGTAGACCATGTGTAGACGTTATATGGCCATAGATTCCAGGGGTCAGTCAAAGCTACGTTGTCCCAGTCAAGATCGCCTTGCTGTAATGCTAGAGCTCTCTGTTGATCACCTCCATAGTTAGTCCATACTAAGTATTTTGGTCCTGGAAGGCCAAATATGTCTTTGCCCCACCAATCGTCTATTCTCACATAGATTATGTAGCCAGCAGCTTTGTCGTAGGAATATAGTTTGTAGGGTCCTGAAACGACCTGTGTTTTTGGATCGTCATTTAGCCAGCTCTTTATTTTTCCTGTGGCATTTATTTGTTCGAATATGTGCTTAGGATAGACTCTTACATCTACCCAACAGCCTAGAAATCTCATGTAATCGGTATTGCCATTGATATAAGCAGTTCTATTCATTCTTATCTCCATAACCTTATCGCTAATCTTCTTAACATACTCAAAATGTGTTGTTAAACAGCCTTGGCCCGGCCCTCTCTTAGCAAAATCTGAAAGCCTGAATGTGTATATATAGTCGTCAACAGTTATGGGAGTGCCATCACTCCACCTAGCCTCAGGCCTTATATAAATCCTGACAGTAAATGGGTCAACCCACTCATACTTCTCAGCCAGCAAAGGTAAGAACCCATCCTTATAATAGCTATATGTGAACAGCGACAAATACATATATCCGAAAAGGTGAGGAACACTACCTGCATATTCATTCCAGTTATATCTAGCTGTACCAGAGCTTGCATAAAGAGTCTCTGCCCTAGGTAGTTGCAACGCCTTTGTTGTATACAATGCAGAATACGACGTTAATATTATCTGCATTAACAGCAACATTAATAGAGGTGATATGTATAAAATCCTATTTAGTTTTATTGGCATTCACCTTCACCAGTTATGCCCCACCTATAATAACTTGTGTAGCTCGCTCCTTAATATTCTTTTTGATATATCGGGTTATAATTTTTAGAATGTGGCTACGAATTTTTAAGTTGTATAAACTTATAGAGATTCAAGTTTAAGGCATACAAAAACAGGTAAAGTATGAGATTCTATGATTTTGGTTTATTTGTCAAACAAAATCGGGGTTTATACTATGATTTTGTTTATATGCCGAGGTTATGGCATGTCTTCCCATTTTCTGTATAGTCTAGGCATGCTCTCAATTAGATGTTTTGTGTATTCATTTTTAGGCGAGCGTATTATTTCATCAGGCTCGCCTTCCTCAACTATCTTTCCACGATACATAACCAAAATTCTATCCGATATAGAACTGGCAAGAAATATATCATGCGTGATAAACAGTATTGATGTGCCATAATCATCACTCATTTTCTTAAACAAAGCCACAATACTACCCCTAAGCGATGCATCAACCATAGAAACAGCCTCATCCGCAACAATAAGTTTCGGTTTAATTATCCAGCACCTAGCTATGAGTATTCTCTGTCTTTGTCCACCAGATAACTGATGAGGATATTTGCCGAGGATCTCTGATGGGTTAAGACCTACATACTCTAGCGCCTCTCTTATCATATCTCTTCCTGTAGCACTATCTTCGTCTATTCCTATGAACCTTAGGGCAAGGTTTAGTACCCTATCCACTTTATAAGAGGGGTTGAAGCTTGCATATGGGTCTTGAAAAACTGGTTGAACCATACGCCAATAGTTTTTAACTTCAGAGTTATTTTTGATATCTCTCCATATATCCTTTCCCTCAAACTTTACGCTGCCTGAAGTTGGAGGAAGCAATCTTAATATTATTCTGCCTGTAGTTGTCTTTCCTGAGCCGCTTTCACCTACAAGTGAGACTATCTCTTTGCTTTTTATGTCAAATGATACATTATCTACAGCGACAGTAGCTCTACGGCTTAGAAATCCTGATTCAAATATCTTTGTAAGATTTCTTACTTCAACTAAAGCCATTTTACAGTCACCTCTTTGCATATAGCCAGCATGCAACAAAACGATTCTTCTCAACCTCTATCATTGGTGGCTCCTCCCTCCTACAAACGTCCATAGCAAACGGGCATCTAGGATGAAACCTACAGCCAGGCGGCGGATTGGATAGATCTGGTGGTTGTCCTGGTATATATGATATTTTCTTTTTTATAATCTCTCCTCCTCTAATCTCTATATCGGGAACAGATGCTACAAGACCCTGAGTATACGGATGAAGGGGATTATCGATAATAGTCTCAATGGGTGCTTGCTCAACCAGTTTTCCTGCATACATTACACCACCTACATTAGCTATTTGCCTCACTGTTGCAATATCATGGGATATGAACACGAGGCTCTCAATAAGACTCTCTTTTAACATTATTGCCAGAGTCTTCAAAACGCTTCTCTGTGTAACAACGTCTAAAGCGGATGTGGGTTCATCTGCTATTAGAATTCTTGGATTTAGTAGTGCAACAATAGCTAAAACAGCTCTTTGTCTCATACCGCCAGAAAGCTCAAAAGGATATCTATTTATTGTGTCTTCCGGTAGCCCAATAGCGGAGAATATCTTTGTCAATTTTTGTTCAACAGAGTATTCATCTATATCAGGATAATGTGCATGCATTATATCATATGCTATTTTTCTGATTCTCAGCGTGGGCATTAGTGCATTCATAGCAGATTGAGGTACCATAGCTACTTCCACTCCCCATACATATCTCTTTAAGGCATCTCTATGAAGTTTAGTTAAATCTATCTTTTCGCCTCTCTTTGAATGTAGCACTATTTTTCCATCAACATATTTGAGGGGGGGATTGAAATTAGCCATCATTACGCTAGCTAGTGTTGATTTTCCACACCCACTTTCCCCCATTATTCCTAGGCTCATACCTTTTGTTATGGTTAGCGAAATCCCATCTACAGCTCTAATCTCTCTTCTTTCTAACCCTATTTTTTGTATATACCAAGCCCTAACATTATCCAACTCCATTATGATGCTCATTTCACCACCCTATCCTTTTCTTAATCTCGGATTGAATATTTCATCAAGTGATGTAGAGATCAAGAGAAGTGAGATTAAAACAAGTGTAGTAATGGCTCCTGGTGGTACAAACCACCACCAAACACCCATTCTAATAGCACCCATACCCTGTGCTTGCTGAAGCATTAGACCTAGTGAATAAACTTTTGTACCTTGTGGCTGAAGACCTAAAAGACTTAGGGTTGCTTCTCCAAGTATACCATCATCTACATGGCTTGCAAATCCTATTAGTATATATGGCATGAGGCCTGGTAGCATATCCTCCAAAACGATTCTTATGGTGCTTAGACCTGACACCCTTGATAGGTATATGTAGTCGAGTTCTTTAAGGCTTAACAGTCTTGCTCTTAAGGATCTTGCAAAACCAGGCCAACCTGTTAGTGCTATTATGAATGCTATAACCTCAAAGCTTCTGATAGGTGAATAGAATGCGAATATGAGTGCTAGGAGTGTTGATGGGATTGAAAGGAAGAAGTTTATAATGGCCATTATCACATCGTCGACTATACCTGGAAATGCTACTGCTAGAACAGCTGCTGATATACCTATAGCAACAGCGAATAAGGCTGTCAGCAATCCTACGTAGAGGGAAGTTCGGACTCCCACCATAAGAAGTGCAAGCACATCTCTTCCGAGGACATCTGTTCCCAGTGGAAATTCTTTACTTGGTGGAGCTAGCCTACGTCCCACTATCGCAAATGGATCTCTCTGATACATTAAAGGCCCTATAATGCCGAATAGAGATACTCCTAACAGAATTGCGAATCCTATCATAAACCTTGTATTCGTTAGTATCATGTATAAGGTAGTAGGCATTTTAATCAGCTTTTTTTCTGACTTTACTCTTATTCTAAAAATTGAAGGGACTTTTGCAATCATCTTCTCATCCCTCTAGGTGTTGCATAACCTAGTCTCACACGCGGATCTATTAAAGCATGGATAAAGTCTGTTAAGAATGTTGCTATATAGACTGTTGCAACCAATATCACAAATATGCCTTGTAGAAGCATGTAATCCATATTGCTTATTGCTTGCGCAAGATAGTACCCCATCCCAGGATAACTAAACAACGTCTCGATGACAGCTTGGCCCGCGATTATTCTTCCAAATCTTATAGCAAGGTTAACAACTTGCGGCATCATGGCATTTCTGAAAGCGTATTTGTATAACGTGTTATCTGGTACGCCTAAACTATCGGAAAAGGTTAAGTAATCTGCCCTCAGTTCATATATTATAAGATTCCTCATAGATATTATTTGAGCAAATAAATATCTAGTTGTTACAGCTATAAATGGTAAGGCATAGTGCCATAGCACATCCAAAATGAATTTAGGGTCTGTCCAGTTAGGGATATAGCCTTTGGAATAGGCTTTCCCTAATGGGAACCATCCTAAATATACAGCAAAAGCAAATATCAATAACATGGCAAACCAGTATTCTGGAATCTGGGAAATGACCATAGACAGGCCAACAGATGCTCTTTCAAAGTTTGAACCACGTTTATAGCCTGCTCGAGCCCCCCATGTATTGCCAATATACCATCCCACTATTGTTGATGGTACCAAGAGAAGGAGTGTCCATGGAATGGCGGTAGCTATAACATCATTGACTTTCAGGGGGAAAAATTGTGATGATATGCATGTCCCTAAATCGCCTCGAAAAACTTTGCTAAGGAAATCTATATATTGTTGCCATAGTGGCTTTCCGTACCCAAATTCTTCAACAAGGGATCTGTATATAGCAGGTATCTGTTCATAAGTATATGCACCACTATAATATGTTCCATAAATATCTTGAACAAGACTTAAGATGGGGTTAGCCGGTATAAGTCTAGGTAACATGAAAAGTATTGTAAGTGTTACAAAATACATGACTACCAAATATGCTATTCTAGTAGCTAGATATCTAACAATAGTTCTCGATATCATTAACAATCCCAAGAAGCAACTGGCGCCGGAGATTTAAATACTTTTTTTGTTTTTAGAGTTCATAATACTTTACACCAAGTTTAAAAATTAAAGCCTTGGCTATAAACTCTAATTACATAGATTAATGCGATGTTGATTTATGATTAAAAATCCTCGGCTGATTTGTGTAAAAAGTTTGCTAAGCTAAAGGATAGCAGAGATTGCTTGTTTTTCCATCAAATTGTTGGCATTTAGGGCTTGCCACATCTTCTTTCAAAGCTTTCTAAGAATTAGCTTCTATGATAATCAGATGCCAAAGCAGATTCATTTGTAGAGACTGTTGTTGCATAATTGTTGGATATGTAAAATACCTTATATTTGGTGTCTTCCGTGAATGTTATTCGCCAAAGCTAAAATCTGTGGTATACAAAGGCATGGTTGTTGAGCAACATGTTTAGAATCTTCATCAGCTTCTACAGCAATGTTGCTAGGGTTTCTCCGTTTCTTAGATATAATTAAATTAATTATATTTAAATTGTGTGAATTTTTAAAACTAATAATCTTGAGTTTTGATTAGTTTATGGTGGGTGGTAGTATTGAAAATGTTGGGTACGGCAGTTGTAGGTTTGGGGGCTATTGGGCGTAGGCATGTGGAGAGCTTGAAGGAGCTTGAGCAAGAAGGTTTTAATGTCAAACTAGTTGGTGTCATGGATGCTATAAAGGCTAGGGTTGACGATTTTGCCGCTAAATACCATTGTAAGGGGTATTACTCCTACGATGAGGTGGTTAAGGATCCTGCTGTAGATGTTGTCTTCATTGCAACCCCCCATTATTTGCATGCTCAGCAATCTATTTACGCTATGGAGTACAAGAAGCATGTTATAGTGGAGAAGCCTATGGCGATAACCCTTGCCTCAGCTAGGGAAATGATAGCAAAGGCTAAGGATAATGGGGTTAGATTGGGGGTTATATACCAGAGGCGCTATGCCGATGGTGTTCAAAAACTAAAGCACATTGTCTCAAACGGTATGTTGGGAAAGACATTCTTGGCAGAAGCATCGTTGATGTGGTATAGAAGTGAAGAAGAGTACTTCCTAAAAGATGAGGTTGCTAGGAGCTGGAGGGGTATGTGGAGCACAGAAGGAGGTGGACTGCTCATGACACAAGCCATACATGTAATAGATCTTCTGCTATACATTCTTGGCGATGCAGAGGAAATCTATGGCTATATAAGCAATGTATCTCATCCTGCCGTAACTGTCGAAGATACAACTGCAGCCATTATAAAGTTCAAGAATAATGTCATGGCCACTCTCACCTCATCTATTTCGTTTCAGCCCCAGGATAAGCAATACTGGAGGATAAGGGTTTTTGGATTAAAAGGTTTTGCCGAAGTAGAAAATGAGTATTTATCTCAGGTAGCGTTGAAAGATCAATCCGTAGACCCTTCATTACTAGAAAAAAGGAGGGAAAATCTGCATAAAAAACTGTTTAAAGACTTTCTAACGAAATTAATGAACGATGAGGACTTTCCGATAAACGGAGAAGAAGGTTATAAAAGCCTTGAGCTAGCAAAAGCAATATATTTTGCAACGTTAGTAAATAAACCAGTAAAATTACCTCTTAACATAGATTTAGTAATATAATAAAAAATATAACAACATTTTTTAATTAAACCTAAATGTGGTATGCCAATTAGCTAAGTTGCACCTCTACAGAGTTCAGGTACATAAAAATACCTAGTTCCAAGTTCTGGGTTTGCATTGTTTAACGTTTTATTAAAATGGTTTTCATTATTGTCTATTAATTGTTGAAAAGCAATTTTTAAGTTAGTCAACAATCTATGTTATGTATTAGATTGCTGTGGTGATGTAGTTGCAAAGATTTATATACTTTTGAATAGGAAATGCTATTTAGAATATCATGGTATTGTGATAACATGGAGGATTTAGTTAAGGTAGTGTTATCGTTTGCTTATACAATTATTTTGCTTGCCTTATTTTCAATATTTTTGAGCGGGGGCGAAGTACTTCATACACCATTAGCACCATTACTAGCTTTTTCTATAGCTGTAGGCATAATTATGATTATTTTAGCTATACTAATAGCTAAAGGTAAAATAGGTTTCTTAGTCGTTAAAGGCGCGGAAGAAGAACAGGGTTAAATCTATAACATTGTTTATGATCAACACCAAGTATAGCTGGTCATAGCAAATGTTATTCAATGCTAAAAATAGACTAAGGTTTATTGCTACTATATATCATCTATTCTATCTTTTTTCGGTATAACAAAACTTTTAGCCCTTTTAAACCAAATGGTCTTAGAACATAATGGTCTTTCCACTTCTCATCTATGGTATAGAATGTTTCTGGAGACATCCACCATGTATCTTCTTTATGGAGAGGTCCAAGAGTATTTCTAAGCGTTCCCACAAGTATTATCTTGATCACGTTTTCACCTTTTTTAACTAAATTCGTTATATCTATTGACGACCTTGAGGTGTGTATTATTTTCCCAGCTTCAAAGCCATTAACATAGACCAAAGCTAGCGCAGCATCTAGTTTCTCTATAAATAGCTCAGCTTTATCGAAATCCATGGACGGCTCAATATATACCCTGTTTTCAAGTTCCATCTCACCGCTATAAAATGGGTAACCATATTGGCACAAATCTAGGTCATCTTCTGCATCAATCTCCAGAACCTCTGGTATAATGCGTGATTCACCATAGGGAGCCTCTTTTACAGCAAAATCTCCGAGTATATACATAGGCTCTATCTCTGGTTCTAACGTTACAACACCTTCTACTTCTATAATGTTTTCCCCAGCCTTAATTAAATTGGTCACATCGTATTTCTTGAAGTTCCAATCTATCCACAAACCACAACTTTTTGAAAGATCTATTTCAACTCCATTAACTCTCAAACACTTGTACATAGACGGGTTTTCGATAACGAGGTAAGTATTGGTTTTGGGTTTGAATTCAGCTATAAACCTAAACCTCAGCTTATAATTTGATCCAAAACCTGTTGAAACAAGGTCCTCTCTAATCCTTATTAAATGCTTGAAATCGCTCCACATAGTGTTGTTTAGGGATAGCTGAGCAAAGTCAAGTACAAGTATATTTGGATTTCTTCTTCTTATTTTGTAGTTACCTTTAACATATATTTCATATATTTTCTCGAAAGCTTCACGAACCATGCCTTTGGTGGGGGTACCAGGTTTTAAAACAAACAGTCTTGATTCAACAGGTTTTAATGTTAGGTAAATCCATGTTCTCCCATTCTTAATATCTCCACTATATTTCGTTATATTACCTGTAAACGGATCCCACAACTCAACATCGTAGAGGCCTTTTACCCCTATTTTTATTGCGTAGTCTCTATCTCTACTAACGTTAGCTATGAAAACAACTCTAGAGCCATCAACATCTCTTGTGTGGATCAGTATGTTCTCATCTAAGTTCTCTCCTTCGACCGTTACTTCCATATCTATTGCTTTTAGAATTTTCACAGCCTCTTCCTCGGATTGCACCACCAAGGCCTTTCTTAGCAATTCTTCTACCTTAGGCGACTCAGAGCCATCTACATACTTTGGGAAGCCGCCAACGAGTATGACCATGCCTCCTGAATCAAGGTATCTCTTCAGCAGTTCAAGAACTGGATATGTAATATTGATTGCTCTAGGCATTATAACTGCCTTATACCTAACTCTTCCCACAACAAGCTCTCTGCCATCAACTCTGCCATAGCGTGCAAGAATCATTTCATCTCCTAACTCAAAGTCTATATGATTCCTTAGCAGAGTCATAAGCAATTTGGAGAATTCTTCATCTATCTTCTTAGCCTTTGATACATTGAGAGGCGTGTACAAGCACCATACACTTGTTATAGGACTTATCACCAAAACCTCAGCAACTCTAACACCCTGTGATAGCACATAGCTTAAGCGTGAAAAGTAGTCTTCCAAAACCCTATTATACTTCCACCAAGGCTGCCCCCAATGAAAGTTTAAACCATAATCAGCTTTTCTTCTACCCCTCATCGAATATGGGACTAGGTGGTGTACCAACATATTTACTCCTAGAGCATAGAGGAAATCCCCTATCCATTTCCTATCTTCAAATGTTGGGTAGTTTCCTAAGCAACCATATGTTTCACACATAACCCTATCTCTGCTAAGCTGATTAGCAACACTTGCAACTTGTTTTACTGTGAGAAGGGAGTTCCATATCTGATAGCCTAGATGATCTATGCCAGGGATGTGCATGTACTCGTAGTGAGGCATTGCAGCTCCTACAACAATTTGTGACACCAGGGCGTCTTCGGATAGTAGATGACCTGTAAACTTAAGACCGTGTTTATCGCACCAATCATATAACTGTTTTGTGAAAGCCTCTAAGAATAGCTGTGTAATGGTTTTCCAGAAATCGTAGCGTGTTTTAGTATAATCACCTATATCGAAGAATAGTTCAGGTAGTTTATCAAGAATATCATACTTATTTATTCTCCTAAAGTACTCTGGGAAGTTATCTGTCCAAGGAATAGCAAATATATGGAATCTACCCCCTCTAGGGGGTACCAAGAACCTTCTACCAGTTGGAGCAATCCTAAAATGGTAGGCTCTAGGTTCATCTGTGAAAACCCCAGGTATAACAGAACCTATATAACTCTTGAATCTATCTACATAAGGCTTGTATGCTATATCTATGAATTTTTGTATAGCCTCAGGATTCAAGGTATCTACATAGGAGAATCCCGAGTACCATACATCGCCTATAGGCGCAGTATACCTTACAAAGGTTAGATATAAGTATTTGCTATGTGCCTCGCCCTTATATATTCTCTCGCATTCTGTGGGTAACCCAAATTCGCTAACCTTACATCTAAACATAGCAACAGTATCAACACCTTCAAAACATTTAGAATCGATAATCATTAACAACGCCTTCGCTCTATATCTATCACTAAGAGCAGGTACATACCCTCCAGCAAATCCAGAAGGCCACCTATCTTCATCATAGATCCAGATAGTCATACCTCTTCTAAGAGCCTCTTCAACAGCTGCTTCAAATGAATTGAACCATTCCTCACTTAGGAAAGGCGTAACCAGACCTTCTCTAGCATGAAAGAAAGCCCCGCCAAAACCAGCCTCATCCAAAATAGATACTTGTTTCGAGATCTCCTCTTCTTTAAGCACATCGTTTATAGACCAAAAAGGCACACCCCTAAATATCTTTGGAGGATTTAGAAACAACTCACGATTTACCATATACCTGCCACAGAGATGATCTTAGCATGGAGCAATTTATAAGCTTAACATCTAAAGCTTTCTCAAGGCCATAAATATGTAACAACAGTGAATTCTACCACAAACTTTAATCTTTAAATGTTATTACAACTGAAAGCCTCGCCCTTTGGGGGTGGGAGAGGAGGTCAGAGTTACCATAGCAGTTGTGATAGTCTCAATAGCTATTCAGTGATCTGTATGCAAGGTTTTAGGCTTTTATTATTGCTTTTTCATCTTCTATGGATTTGTATCGCTATAGAGGTTCAATAGGCTAGCAACCTCTTCTTGTAGGTAATATTATGTGCACATCTTTATGTGATGTATAACATAATGCTTGGTAGGTAAATACATCGTTAATGTGATCATAGAGTTGATTACATAATCAGTGAGAACATAGCTTAAATCTAGTTTTCGTTAAACTGGTTTCTATAGTCTGATTGGCGTCTTATGATATAGAATTCATTATATAAATAAGGCTTTAGTAAAGTTTTTAAAACTGGGTTGTCATTATCCTTGAATTAAGTTTTAACATGAATCTAATGTAGGGTGTGATGATTAAATGAAGGTTGTGGAATGTTTAGGTAGAGGTGTTATTGCACTTAGGGTTTCTGAGAATGAAGTGTTTGTTAGTTGGAGGTTTTTGGTTAATGATCCCGATGATATCAGGTTTAATGTCTATAGGAAGATTGCTGATAATGCTATTAAGATTAATAGTGAGCCCTTAACCCAAACTAATATGCTGGATAAGGTTGGAGATTTCTCTAGAGGTATAGAGTATCTTGTTGTTCCAGTTGTTAATGGTAAAGAGCTTTGGGATAAAGCCTCTAGCTCCCCCCTAGGAAAACTACCTCCCAACCCACCTATAAGAAACTACATATCGATACCTCTAAGACAAGATGCTTTCGATTTCTTTGGCAGGGTTCAAGGGGTTCAGGCTGCAGCTGTAGGCGATCTTGATGGGGATGGCGAGTACGAGTTGGTGGTTAAAAGGGGTAACCAGGGTCTTGACCCAGCTTTTAAGGTTTACCCAATCCATATGCCTATAGAGACCTACAAAATTGAGGCATACAAACTAGACGGATCTTTTCTATGGAGGATAGACCTAGGGCCAAACATAAGGCCGGGTGTATGGTACTCGCCCTTCATAGTGTTCGACTTAGACTCTGATGGAAAGGCAGAAGTTGTTGTTAAAATTGGTGAAGGAGCCAAGTTCTACACTAGGAATGGAGAGGTTATAGATGTTGGTGACATCAATGGCGATGGCATTGTGAATTACGTTGATGAGCTGGGAAGGCAAACACACGGTCCAGAGTACTTTGCTATAGTGGATGGTTTTACAGGAAAGCCATTGGCTATAGCTCCATGGATTCCAATGCGTGATTGGAGCTTCTGGGGCGATAACTATGGTAATAGAGCGTCGAGACATATGATGGCTGTGGCTTATTTGGATGGTGAAAAACCTTCGCTTATAATTGCTAGGGGCATCTATACACATATCTTTATTGAGGCATGGAATTGGAGGGATGGAAAACTTGAGAAGGTATGGAGTTTCTATCTTCCAAATCCAGGTGTTGCTAAAGGTGGACACAATATAAGGGTTGCTGATATCGATGGGGATGGAAGGGATGAGATAGTATATGGGGCGATAGCAATTGACGATGATGGTAAGCTGCTTTGGGATTCAGGGTTGGTTCACGGTGATAGATTCCATGTAGCGGATATAGATCCTTCAAGACCAGGGCTAGAGATATTCTATGTCCAGGAATTTGCTGATGTCAAGGAGAAGAAAAAACCTGGTATAGCTATGGTTGATGCTGCGACAGGGAAAATTCTATGGAGTCTTTCAGGGCCAGGTATAAGCGACGTTGATGTTGATCAAGCTGTCTGTGCAGATATTGACCCTAGGTATCCTGGGTTAGAGTGCTGGACCAGTTATGGAGCCCCCCACGCAGGTAAGGGGGCATTCATAGGGTTGTTCAACGCAAAAGGGGAGATAATAGGGCCTGCTCCACCACTTTGCAACATGGCTATATGGTGGGATGGAGATCTGCTTAGGGAACATATAGACATAGCCTATGGATTGCTATACATAAACAAATGGGATTATGAAAAACAGCAATTCAAGCCTCTATTTGTTGGTGACTGCATGGGCTATAGAACTCCCGCTCTTTACGGCGATATAATAGGTGATTGGAGGGAAGAAGTAGTATGCATATCAAATGATAAGAAAGAACTAAGAATATATGTAACAACAATGCCAACCAACTACAGATTCCATACCCTTGTGCAAGACCCACAATACCGAATAGATATTGCACAAGAAAGCGTTGGATACATGCAAACGACTTACACAAGCTTCTACCTAGCATCGGATATGAAACTCCCACCTCCAAAACCTAATGTAAGACCATGCTGTAAATAAATATGAAAGCATTTCAAATAAAGATGTTAACAAATGAAATCAGATAAAAAAATGCTAAACCTGGAATATGATAAAACTATTTCTTATCTGAAGGTATTAACCAAAATTTCTCCTAGTCTCCTCCAAAGCTCCCCTAATAATATCACTTATAGCCACACAATATCTTTTCAACTTTTCATGGAGCCCCTTATCCTAGTAGAAACAGTTACATATCCTAATTGAGGCACTATCATATAGTATGGTGATTGTGATGCATAAGATTTGTTATAGTTATTTTGGCAAAACTTAACATAGAGTTCAAAGAACTTGCATCGATGCTTATTAATTCGCTTGGTAAAGAGCTAGCTGGCTTAGGGTTAAGGGTTAGGTTAGGTGTATAGATATGAAGTTTGATGTCATTAAACTCAGAGATGATAGACTTGTAAAACTGTATACATATATTCTTGATCTTTCACCACAGATAGCATGGAGAAAAAGACCAGCTGTAATTGTTTGCCCTGGAGGATCATTTCTTTATACATCTGATAGAGAGGCTGAACCCGTAGCCATGACGTTTCTGTCTAGGGGGTACCACGCTTTTGTCTTAAGGTATACCACGGCTGATATGGGGGTCAGAAAAGTCTACCCAGACATTATCTACGACTTGGCGAACTCTTTGACCTTAATCCGGGGTCATGCAGGCGAATGGGGGGTAGACCCAGATAAGATAGCTATTATCGGGTTCTCAGCCGGAGGTGCTTTAGCGGCTCTATATAGCGTTAACTGGCATAGGGATTGGCTAAGCAAATCACTTAATATTTCGAAGGAGAATCTAAAGCCAAACGCGGTTATACTCGCTTATCCAGCAGCACTAGACTATATAACCATGTATGAAGCTCTTAAAAGACGTGGTGGCGCAGCTATAGAGGCTTTCCACAGGATAATCTCAGCATTACTTGGCGAAGCAAATATCTCAGTAGAAAAACTGAAAGAAGTTAGCGCTGTGTATTATGTTGATCAGAATACGCCACCAACATTTATATGGTCAACGGCTGATGATAGTATAGTACCTGTTGAGAGCATTCTTACCTATGTGAAAGCTCTTGCAGAAAACGGGGTACCGTTTGAACTCCATATATTTGATAAGGGTGTGCATGGACTGTCGTTAGCTAATAGAACTACTGCTAAAAATCCTGAGCAAATAAACCCACACGTCGCAAAATGGGTTGAACTTGCCTTAAACTGGCTAGATAAACAATTCGAAGCATATCCCTAAAAACAATAACCTAAAATTTAATCATCGAATATTTTATTGACAACTACACGGAAAAATGAAGGGTGAGCTAATTTGCATTGAGTTAAAACCATAGCTTACCTCGGTACCGGCAGTTAATGCAGTTAGATCTAAATACATCACTGTGAGGAATCTGGTGATTGAGAGAACCACTATAGGGATAGAGTTTTCGAGACAAACTTCTCAAGGATAGAAAGTAGAATTATGGACAACAGCTGGCACGGCACAAATCTTTACAGAGCATCATACACGTTGTTACAAATAACACAGTTGTTAACGGTTATGTGAACACAGCCCTTGGAGAATCTTTTTTAACAATACCATTGCAAATAACAGTGCTGTTGGCATTTTCATAGTATATTCCAATAAAAATATCATTTATAACAATTGTTTAATAACATTGAAGATGTTGACATTATCGATAGCATGAACTACTGGAATACCATCCTATCCCCTGGCAAGAATATTGTTAGGGGCAACAGGAGTGGTGGAAACTACTGGGCATCGCCAAATGGAACAGGCTTTAGCTAGGTATGCAGAGATTTTGAGGAGCCTTGTAGAGACAATATAAAGCTTTTTCACTACAAAGTAGTTAAAATACAATGTGCTGGATAGTCTGTGCTGTGAGCTAAGTGCTTTCTTTGGTTTTTCAGAGTCCAATCCTATAGTGAACTATTTTTGTGTGGGGGAGAATAGCTTTAACTGCATCGGCAACATTTTTGTTGTTGTCTTAGATCTTGGTTATTTTGTATTTGTTTTGGGTTTGTGATCTTTTTTGTAGTTTTTTGTGGGTCTGAAGAATATTTTGTTGTATGGTGTTATAGCTTCTTTAAGCTGCTTGTTTGTGTAGTGTTTTTGTTCAAACAAAACACCATCCAAATCAAAAACAGCGCATCTAATCATAATCTCATCCTGTATTCTCTAGAAACATGCTAGCCAAGCACACAAGCCATAATCCTAGCTTTGTCCTAGCAAAGAAGATGCCTAGATAGCTAGGTTCAAGGTGGGCATTGTCAGCAACACCATCTAACATATAAATTAGTCTAGGTGTTCGACAGTCTTTTCTCAATATATTCAGAAAAGCTTACATATGTAGCTGTATGGATAACCACATCAAAGTTTATACAGCCTTCAAAGAATCTGGCGCCCAGCTCTGGCTACAGGTGTACCAGTATTCCTAAGTATATTTAAAACGGTTGCATCAAAGTCCTTCCCAGCTAAATACAAGACTAAGTTATGTCCTATAAGCCCAGCACCATTAATTATCAAAATCTTCATAAATGACCTTTGCCTCTATTCTCGTTAGTTCTACGGGGGTTTAACTTCTCTGAACTTCACATCTGCTATCTCTCCCCCAACACCCCAATTCTCTTTGGGAACCTCGTGGATTATCACCTCAACAGCTTGGGGCGGAATTCCAAGCTCTTCAAAAACCTTGGTTATACCCTTAACTATCCTCTCCTTAGCTTCTCTAGATACGCCACTCCACATATACACAACAACTACAGGCATAGAACAAACCCCCGAAAAGTTATACAAAAACTTTTACATATTTGCACATATTTTTAGTTTTCGTAAAATAAATAATACATAGCTGGAGATTGTTGTTGATCTTACCTTTTTGATATTTGTAGATGTTTCTATGCGCTCAATGAGGGCACAAAAAGCTGGGTCTGGATGACATTTCTAACAGCCTAAAACACTTTAGAATGCTTTGCCTCATACTCTCATACCTGGCTCCCTTTTCTTCTACAAGAGCTAGTGCATAGCTAAAAAAGCCTTATTCTTTGTTGTAAGAGGTAGAACTGTCGCTGATCATAGCTTTCAACAAATTCTTTAAATTCTCAATGCTTTCTTGCGACAATCTTTCCAGCTTACTTATAACAGGTTTAGCTATAGACTCTACATCTATTTCATTGAAACATTTTTCGAGAACCTTCCTCAAACTTCCTTCTGCTAGCTGAAATAGGCATGGGTATTCGCCAACAATACTTTTAATAGCATTTGTTTTAGATGCTATAAATGGTTTTCTAAATCCTACAGCTTCCCATATCGCTGATAACATTGTGTATTCTCTATTAGTTGCCGCTATAACGGCTCTGCTATGCTCTATAACCCATCGATACTGAGGCTCCTCAAGATACCCAGATATCACAACCTTGTCTAGACTAGAAAACTTTTTTAGAGTGTTTTCAACTCTTCTATATAGCCGCATATTTCTTCTAAAATCGTTTGTTATAACGAGCTTGAACTCCTCGGATATTTCTGATGACAAAAACTCTTTAACTATAAAGTCTATGGGCTCGTCTGAAGCCCACGAAGCTGGGAATACAATGTATTTTCCAGGATCCAAACCCTCAACTTGTTTATCAACATCCTTAATGTATTTTGGTATCGGATCATAAACAACAATAGTCTTTTCCTCTACAAGCCCAAGCTTTTCAATAATATAGCTTCTCTGCAAAGGATTGTGAGCAATAACTAAGTCAGCATCTTTAAGCATGTGGTTAAAAGGCTTGTTGAGTACAAAGCCTTTAAAAGATGTGATATAAACAAAGCCTGTATGAACATCGGCAACAATCCTAAAGCCAAGCCTCTTAGAAAGTCTTAGAGCAAGCCAGAGGAGAGGGCCCTGAGGAAGCTGGACAAAGACAACATCAGGTTTCTCACGCTCTAAAAACCTTCTAGTCTTCTCAAATGTAGATAGATATGGGGGTTTATCGGCAAAGAAAATGAGGTTTGCACCAAGCTCTCTAGCTAAATCACGAGACCTTCTACTAAGCTTAGACCAAGCAATAAAAACAATTCCTTGTTTCATAAACACCGCCTAGTGAAACATATAAACAAAAAGCATTTAAAGATACTATGCAATCTAGCAGACATTATCATATTACATCCTCAACGCTTTTCTGATGATAGCCACCTCCTCCATTATCTCTCTCCAACTCTTTCCCGAACGGCGGACGCAACAAGAAGAGGTGCATTTTGAAGTGCCTTGAATACTCCTTTAATGATCTTAAAGCCCTTAAACCTCCGCCACTATAAATAGGCGAAGGATTTGCTACGCATATTATACTAGGCTTTTCTGTAGTGTTGTAATAGCTTTCCATGCCTACAAGACCCTCGTTAGAATTTTCGACAACCTCTCAACGAATTTCTCTAGTGTTAGATCCTTTGCTTTCTCAATAGAATGCCTTGAGAGTTTTTTCCATGTTTTTTCATCTGTTAAGAGCTTTGCTATAGCTTCTACAGCCTCTTCTGGGTTTGTATACCCTAGCGCATATACCCCCTCTTCTGCTAGGTCGCTCCAAGCACCACCAGACTTGTGTAGCACTACAGGTAGGCCTCTAGCCATCGCCTCTGCTATTGCTACTCCCCAATGCTCATTGACCGTTGCATGCAGAAATACTTTTGCATTGTCCATAACCATATTTATTGCGCTTCTTGATGCATTTGGTATTAGATACACATCTGCCTCTGCATCAATATCCTTAGACACCTTGAATCCCATTTCAAATGCTAATTTCTCTAACTTTGCTAGATAATTTAGACTTGTTTTTGTTTTTGCACCTCCAAAAATGTACAGCTTTGTATTTAATGCTTCTCTTCTTAGTTTTGGCAAAACCTCTCTTACAATCCAGTGATACCTTTTCTCTTCTGCAAATCTCCCCAACATAACCACAGCATTCTCTCTTTCACTAAACTCTCTTGGTTTCTCAACAATCTCTACATTTGGTGCTATTGGAGGATTTAAAACTTCTGGACTCTCGCCATAGAGTTGCTTAATGATGTTTGCAGTCCACTTAGAGTTTGCCAAAACGAGTGACGCTACTTGAAATGGATTTTCCCTTAAATATCTTGGCAAAAGCTTTACATACATCTTCCAATAGATGCTAAGTGGAAATTTGCTAAATCTCTCAAGGATATAGGGATCTTCTGTATAGTGAAGCCCAGAACCTTTAAATCTCGCATCTATCGATGCTTCAATTGGCGAGTGGATATATTCGATAAGTTTCACATTTCTCTCCTTTAGAATATTTATAACAGGTCTGTATGTAGGCTCATCAACAAAAACTATTTGTGGAGAAAACCTCTCTACAGCCTTCTTAATAACTCTCCACATCAAAAGTCTTAGATAGATACCGAAAAACCCAATCTTAAAGGGATATAAAGTAATTTTAGGGTATTTATCCAAGAAATTTATCCCAAACCAACTATCATATTCACCAATATCAATACCGCCAATAGATGCCAGAACAGGTTTGAAGCCCATAATATCGAATGTATATGCCGTTGCTGCGCATACAACCTCTCCTCCACCAGGTCTATTCCAAAAGCGATGAGCTATAACAGCATAGCTATCCATATTAAATAACACCCATGTATAACAAAACTGAAGAGGCCAAGGTTTATAAATTTACTAACCTAAAATGCTTTAGTTTAAGCTATATGAATCTGCTATATAATGTTAATATGTAATGCCATGCAGTACAACATCACATAAGCTTCTGTTTCCAAATTTTCTTGTCCTTTTTAATAAGTAAATAATATAATAATAGTAGTACTTGGTGTAGTAAGAGGCTCTTTCTCTCCATATTGTAATGCCTTTGCCTAGAGACTTGTATGCCTTGCTGGAATAATAGATGTAGCCTGGCAAACCAAAAACTACTTTAAGTACTTGTGATAATGATATGGTTTTAAGATTTAACAGCGAGGCTGCTTTCGCCATTGACACAAAATCTTCTTTAGAAAGTCTATCTCCAGCATATCTAAGATGTATGTTGTTTACGTCAATTATAATCCATTTAAAGCCTTTACATTCAACATATCTCTTTATCCATGCATCTTCATATACATGTAGCCATGGGGGCAGCCTAACCCCCTCTATAGCCTCGCGCCTGAGCAAGGTATCATGTAAACCACCTCTAATAGCAAAGTTTTGTATGGCATAGCTTTTCTCTTGAAATCCTCTTGCTGACATCCATTCAATTCTTCCTCGCCAATACGGTGTATAATCTATACCCCAAATTAGCCCAACATCACTTTGTGAGATATGCTGTAGCGCCTTC
The DNA here is from genome assembly GCA_038735125.1 of Ignisphaera sp. Taxonomy (NCBI): domain Archaea; kingdom Thermoproteati; phylum Thermoproteota; class Thermoprotei; order Desulfurococcales; family Desulfurococcaceae; genus Ignisphaera; species Ignisphaera sp. Next base: position 218,835 of record JAVYNU010000002.1, on the reverse strand, counting down.
TCCCACCAGCCATCGCCAAGAACGAAGTCGTCATCTTGGAAAAACAGCCAATCTGCTTTGGTATTCTCAAAGAATATGTCTATAGCTGTTTGCCTAGCAGTCGCTCTTGTCGCTTTGTGATAGCCATAAAGCCTGCTCTTCAACACTATTAGCTCTTTTCCATGCTCATCAGCAAACCTTTTAACAAAATCTCTGGTTCTAGAAGAGATAGAGTCATCGACAAGTATTATGAGTTTATATGGTATCTGAAGAGAGGACTTCCATACCTTGTAAAATGCCTCCTCCCCAACCTTCTCAGTGCTATCCCTTGTAATCATAGACATTACTATATCCATGATGAAACCACACAAGATCATATTATCTATGTGCAATATATAAAGGTTATTCATATGGGCATTGAAGTTGAAGAATTATGAACACATCATAGTATTCTAATCTTCTCTTTAATAGTGATAAAATGTTGATAAGATAAAAAGGTGATTCATATCTGTTTTCTTATGTTTCTCTAAGTCTAGGGTTAAATATTATTTCGGCTCCTAGTGAAAGTAATTGCATAGACAGCATTAATAGGATTATTGTTAGGCCTGCTGGAATGAAATACCACCATGCACCTCTTACATATGCTTGGTATACCTGTGCCCAGTAGAGCATCATACCAAGGGAAACGTGTTTTGTTACACCAACGCCTATTACAGCCAAACCAGCTTCTCCACCAATCCCTGTAGCTATAAATGATGTGAAAGATGATAGTATGAATGCGCCCATGTTAGGTAGTATATCTTCGAAAGCCACTCTTAAGTCGCTGTAGCCTGCAATTCTTGATAGATAAACAAAATCTCTTTCCCTAAAGCTATAGAATTGTGCTCTAATAGCTCTTGCAAACCAGGGCCAGCTGAATAACCCTAATATTGCACCTACGATTTCTACACCTCTTTGTTCTGAGGGAATCATAGATAAGACTAGAATTGCCACTAACCATGATGGTATAGACAAAACTATGTTTGTTAACCCCATTAGCACCTCATCCAAAAACGTGCCTCCTCTCATACCTGAAACAACACCTATGGGTAACCCTATTAGTGTTGCTATCACAGCTGTTATAAAGCCTACGTATAAGGAGTTCCTTATGCCATTAAGAAACATTGCAAACACGTCTCTCCCTAGAGCATCGGTGCCTAGGGGATGCTCCAAAGATGGCGGTAAATCGGCTGGATAATTCCCTATAGCTAATGGGTTTACTCTATATATCAAAGGCCCGATAGTTCCCATAACAAAAAGCACAACAAATATTATTAAGCCCAAGATAAATCTTCTGTTACCCAAAAGGATGTATAATAATGTCATTTTTGGCCTACGCATTGTAGTTTCTAAAGCCATTTCTATCGCCCCCCACCAATTCTTATTCTAGGATCTATAATAACATAGATGAAGTCAACTAAAAAGTTTGCAAGATATGTTGTAGCTATTAAGATCACAAAGATTCCTTGTATAAGTGGGTAATCTATTGATCCTATTGCCATCTGCAAGTAGTATCCAAGACCTGGATAACCAAACACAGCCTCAACCAATGCTTGACCAGCTATTGCAGATCCTAGTGATAGTGCTAAACCTGTTACTTGAGGCAATAGAGAGTTTCTGAGGACGTATCTAAATAGAATTCCATCTCTGGTTCCAAGAGATTCGCTAAATTGTATGTAATCCGAGCCAAGTTCTGGTGTCGCTACGAACCTCATACTCCTCATCCAGCCCGCTATACTAATTATGACAATTGATAGAAATGGTAATGTGTAGTGCCAGAGGAAGTCAGTGATAAATGACAGTGACAATGATGGTGGAATGCTACTACCTCCAAAAGCTGGGAATAATCTCAATCCATATGCAAATACAAATATCAGCATCATTGCAAGCCAATACTGAGGAATGAAAGATGCTATGAATGAATATCCGAGAATAATTTTTTCAGCTGTCTTACCTCGTTTATAGCTAGCATAAGCACCAATATAGTTTCCAAGAGTCCATGACACAATTGTTGCTGGAACCATCAGTGCCAGCGTCCATGGAAGGGCCATCATGATTATGTCTGAGACGCTCCTAGGGAACATTGATATCGAAATCCCAAAATCCCCGACAAAAGCTCCCTTTAAAAACGTCAAAAACTGTTCATAAACAGGCTTGTCTACAGCGAAATAGCTCAGTACTCTCGCATAGACCTCTGGGATTAGTTCAGGGGTCCAGATATATTGGCTAATAATTCTGCCTAATAATGTTGCAAAGGGATTGGCAGGTATGTACCTAGGAAGTAAAAAAACTATTAGCAAGGCAATTATATAAACAAATACGAACATAGCCAACTTTTCTATTACATACATAACCAAAGGACTTCTGAATGCATCACTTATTTTCCTTATTACATAGCTCGTACTTGATACACCCCTTAACCTTTTTAATATTAAGGTTGAGCCACAAATTTAAGATTAAAATTAAAAAATATATATTTATATATTTATTTTCTTTTTATTGTCCATCCTATTGCTATTCCGACTGCTAGAAGCACTACTGCTAACACTGTTGTCATAGTCCAATTTGTTTGAGCTATTGTTGTTGGTGATGCTGATACTATTGTTGTTATTTTTGTTGATAATACTGTTACTGTTGACGGTACTGTAACACTCCTCTCAATTGTTGCTGTAACTGTTACTGTTGGTGTTGGTGTGGCAACGGTCTGTGTTTGTGTTGGAGATGGGGATGTTGCAGGAGGTGTTGTTGTGGCTGGGGATGATGTTGGGGGAGTAGTGGTTGTCGCAGTTGTGACAGGAGTAGTCGGGGATGTTACAGGAGTAGTAGTTGTTGGTGAAGATGGTACTACAGTCCATGTTGTCGATGTGGCATTTCTTATAGCAAGTCCCTGAGCTTTGTAGAAGTCGTACCATCCATGTATTGTTGCACCTCCTTTTGATATGTGTTTTAGATACCACGGCATTTGTGGAGTTTGTCCCTTAGGAACTATTAGGAAGTAGAAGAAGGTTTCACCCCACCAGCATGGTATATACCACCAAGCTCTTTCTGCATTCGGGAACCCGTCCCAGTACTTTGTGTTATACATGTAATACACTATATCGTACATTACTGGTATTGCAGGCAGTCTATCGAATAGTATAACCTCTTGGAATGTTTTCACAACATCTTTTAGCTGATCTGGGAACATGTAGTTGAAGTTCATCTCACTTATAAATGATGTAACATCGTCGTCTCTATAGTTGAACCAGAGAGCCCACTGCTTGTAGTTGTTGTATTCAAATGCGTTTCCATACATGTCTGTAAATGGTGTGGCCGTCCCTATCCCACCGCCTGCGTTTCCGAGGGTTGCCATGAGTTTGCCTGCTCTACGATTCTGATCCCAAACTCTATAATCTTGTGTATCCACATCAACTTTCATTCCAATTTGGTTTAGGGCGTTGGCTATTAGCTGTGCAGCTATCACATAGGTTGTATAGGTTGCTGGAACAGCTATCGTGAACTTCAGCTTTGTTCCATCTGGAAGTTCTCTAATTCCATCTTTATCCCTATCCACAATACCAGCACTATCCAGTATCTGCTTTGCTTTAGTCAAGTTTTGTGCAGGTCTACATGTTGGTGTGCCCCAGTACTCTTTGCATGCATCTGTATTGATGAAGTCTCTTAGGAATGGGTACTGATCATTTAGACCTGTCATAGATGGCTGTACTGTCAAGCCTAGCGCTGCATAGTTTACTATCTGATCCCATGGCATTGCCCATGCAATAGCTCTTCTAACCTCGATTGGCTGGAATATTGAGTAGTTGAAGTTGAAGAAGAGCCACACTGCTCCAGAAGATAGGAAGTATGGCGATTTTTTATACCATGTCCCTATACCTGCAGCAATCAAATCTTGTGGGCGTGGTGCATAACCGAGGTATACATCGACATCTCCACTCTGTAGTGCTGCAACAGCTGTTTGTGCATCTCTGTAGTAGACGAACTTTATGTACTTTGGAGCTGGAAGGCCAAATATATCTTTGCCCCACCAATTGTCAATTCTCTGGTAGATTATCTGTGTTGAGTCGAAGTAGTATAGTTTATATGGTCCTGACACCACTTGCTCATCTGGTTTATCGTTACACCACTTGCTTTTCATTGCATCGCCCATTTCATCAACCTTAGCTTTTAGCACATGGTATGGCAGTGGTCTTACATATATAACTCCTCCTTGTACTACGCTTCTTATTGATTCTCTCTTCGGCATATCCTGACCTGGCCTTCTCCCTATGTAGTATTCAAATGTTTTATCATCTACTGCAACATAGTTGTAGACATTCCAGTCACCCCACCAGCCACCGCCAATTTGTCTGCTGAGATTGAAGCTCCCTATAATGTCTTTAACTGTTATTGGTGTTCCATCACTCCACTTAGCATTATCCCATATTTTTACCCTAGCGACAATGTTTTGGCCATCAAATGTTAGGCTTTGTGCTAGTAGAAATGTCCATGTAAGGTTGTATCCATTTAGAGCAGCTGTTGGAATGTAGGATAGATGTCTCATTGCATCATCAATTCCAACTACTCCCCCAGCAAATGGATTCCAACAAAGGGTTGGGTTTGAACCGGCATATGCTATTACTAGTGTTTGCTCTCTTGGGAGTGTTACTTGGGCTTGGACAATGAAGGTTTTGATTTCCAAGGCAATCAATAATATGAGTATTGCAGATATCATTAGTGCTCTTGACACATCCTTTCTTGAAATACCGAGATATGGCATTCTTCACACCATAAATAAGAAAAATCGTTCTGGCTTTAAAAGTTTTATCGTTCTAGTGCGGTTTAAACTATAAAAACTGTATTTTAAATTATAAAATTGTTTTAAGTTTCTGTTAATCCAATGCCGCTTGCAATCATTTGTAGGTGTTGTAGCTCTGCTTTCTTCATACTAGCTTGTAGTTCGTCTTTGGTGATTTCACCACTATTTATAGCTTTGGCAAGCTCTAGCGCTGTACTGATATCTAGCTTAATTGGGGTGTTTGTTCTAGGATCTGTAAAGGTTGGGATCTTGCCCATTTCGTTGATAATGCTGTAGTATGCATTTAAGTCAATCGAGCCTTCTATATATTTCTTTGCTAGCGCCTTGACAATATTTTTGAGCATCGACTGAACCTCACTATCGAAGAGAACTCCTAGATATGTCTTCACAACAGGATCTAACTTTGATGCTAGTGTGCTGTTATACTTGCCATAGATATTATCAACTAGTTGTTTGTAGTAAACAGCAAATTTGCTGGGGTTGTTAGTTGGGTTTGTCGGGTATTCTCCTCTCCAACGGGTAAGCATGACATCGTTTTGTGCAGCTGTTAACATATATCCTATGAGTCTTGACATTCCTTCTGTAGCCTCGGCATCCGCATTTCTAGCAATACCTGCAATACCTATGCTATATGTTACTAAGCCTCTGGGAACAATTATTGTCAGGTTCTTGCCAAGAGCTGTTCCATCAGCAGCACTACCAAAGTCCATTACAGCCATCATGGTTTTTGAGAATGCAACCTCTGACCTGGCTTCAGGGACGCTTGCTGCCATATGGGAGATGGCAACAAGATATTTTATATAGACCCAGCCCTGCTCCCAACCATAACGCTGAAGAATTGCATCAAACATTGCAATAGTTGGGGTCTCATCAAGGCTACCCCAAACTAAGACATCTTTACCTTTGAGTAAGACCGCGGCGTACTGTGGATTAAGAAGATCTTCAATGGATTGCGGTATACTAACATTTAGCCTTTGTGCTACCCTGGTATTGACAAACCATACATTGTTTGCATAAAACCACATCGCAACCCAACACAGCTTTCCATCATCAGTATAACCCTTAAAGATTTGGGGAAGATTTTGAGCTACCGAAACTACGTATACAGACTCAATGGGCTTGAAAACCCCGGCTTTACATAGCTTGGTGGCATTTTCATAGCTTATTCCTTCTGTCATAAAGCCTGAAACTTCGCCAGACATCGCCAGCTCAGCCCATTTGCTGATATTAAGTTTACTCGATGTGAACTCCATTTTGGTTATTCCAAGAGTTTGTGCGGCTGGGGGTTTTACTATCATAGCCCCTCCCAATCCAACACCACTTTGATAATACATCCACTGCCTAAAGTCATCGATACGCCATTGACTCCATGTAGTCACAATGTATAGTGTATAATTGCCTTTGGCACCCAGTTCAGGTAGTTGTACGACGGGTTTAGCTGCTAGTAGAAGGTATATGACTGATGCAACTAAAATTATTATGATTGCCCAACCAACAATAGTGTCTATATTCTTATTCATTTACAACACACTTCACTTAGCTTTTTCATTATATTACGAACTTTTATAGAGTTTAAAAATATTCATAATGTCGCGCTGAATGCCGTGACAAGATCGTTATATTATGATAGGGGCCATGGCATGGCATCATTTCATTCGTTTTCTACTGCCCAATCTCATCAATAGAGTATCTTTCCCAATAAACATTATTGTTCCTATCACTATAAACATTGAGCCTATATTCATTGTAAATATTGATATCGCTAAATAAGTTACGTTTAATCCCTTAACATACTTTATGAAGTAGTTATACGCTGTTTGAGGGGAGAAGTTTATTCCAAGAACACTTCTTGTATTATTTACTATTGCTATGCCAGATACTGCTAAATAGTATATTGTTGTGTTATAGTTAGATAAAACATTAACTCTGTAGCTACCCTGTGGAAGAACAGCGTCGACTATGAATTGTCCATCTAGATATGGTGTGCTATTAGATGGTGTTATCCCCCCAATTACAGTGTTTGTAGAGGCATTTATGAACTGTATATAGAGGTTGATAGGCTGTTTAATCGATCTAGCTCTAATCGTTATGATTATTGGGTAGTAGGATCTATTCTTAATACTGAACTCCGAGATATCCTTAGCCACCCCTCCAATTAATTCAACATTTCTCACTAAAGAAATATTCTCATAGACTATACGGTATGGAGGAACACCTATCTCTACTTCGCCATAGAAAGACCTAGGAATAGATAATACCGATTCATCAATTATCACATCAATGCCTTTGAAAAGCAGCAACATAAGCCCCCCAATTTCTAGCATAATGCCAACAATTATCAAAACGATTGGTACACCCCCTCCAATAATATTTCTGATGGTACTACCTCTAGATTTTACACGTTTTGACATGGTTAACAGCCACCTTTACAACTCGACTTGAAATATGCATTTAAAAACAGTGTTGAGACTTGTATTAAGTATTGTCTTGATGATATCATGTCACAACATTAAAGTCGCCAGAAAATCGATAATGGTTCTACCACAATGTAAATGTGATACTGGCTTTATTCGATGTATTTGAATCCCATGCACATTATTTCTAAACCTAGACCTAGAATAACTAGAGTTAGCGAGTACATCATAACTGCTACGACTTTTCATTACCATATGATTTTCCTCATATAACACTCTTGGTTGGAGTTTTTGAAAATCTTGACATGATATCACAACTTGTGTACTTTTAAGTGTCCCTATATGCTGTGATACAATGTCATAATCATTTACAAACGATTTGGCGAAGGTTTATAGAGATGGGTTTTACTACTTGTATAGAATGCTGGTTTCTGATGGACTTGTAGGAGTTCTCTCTAAGCAGTATGGTGCTAGGATAGAAGTTGTCTATGGTGAAGAACCTAAAGATGCATACCAAGAGCTAGTCGAGGACTTGGCAGCCACAGTAACATCATTCGCTGGAAAGCTCTACAGTATGAGAAGCCACAGGAAGAAGAAGCTAGTAGAAGACTTCAGAGGACTCCTAGAAGAGGTTGAGAAGAGTGGCTAGAATAGCGAGGACTGTTATCGTTAGAAGTGTTAAGCTCCCGAGAAAAGCATTTAGGGTATTTGCTGAGCTGGAGGGCATGTACTGCAACATCGTTGAGCAGCTAACAATATTTGCTGTTAGAAGCAATGCAAAGAGTTTCACGAGATTAAAAGCTTTGAAGTACCGTGAGGGTGGAAACGCCTCACTCTTGCTGGTAGCCGCGGGGCTTTTTCCACTGTCTGGTGGATGCTTTGAGTCCAAGCCATTCGATTGCTGTTGTGAGCCCCAGTCCTGGTAGGAGGCCTGCGTGACCTAGTGTGTAGGTGTGGACGTAGTGGATGAGGTTATGGTCTGAGAGCCCCACAAGTACGAGGACTAGGTTCAGGAGATAGATTGCTATGGCAACGTACAGGTAGGGTTTGGAGAGTCTGAGAACACCCCACAGAGTTGAGTAGAGTGCTAGATGCACCAGCACCACATAGAACACCCATACAATCGTGTAGACGCCGAGGAGAAGGCCATACCTATTACAGACCAGTGGAGGTTTCTCGCAAAAGCCTTTAGCCTAGCAGTCAACGAGAAGATCACCATATACGATGCACTCTTCATTGTAGCCGCAAAAGAGATGGGAACAGAGCTTGTGACAAGCGATAGAAAACAAGTGGATATAGCTATTGTCTGTGCAACTATCCTCATAGAATATGTCGAATTTTTCTGCTATTCGTCGAACATCCTATTGAAGTTTTGGGTCATTATCCTATCAAGCCAGCTAAGAGCTTCTCCTCTGTCAGGAAACACCCCATTCTATTATGGGATCACTCAATCCAGTTTAACATCGCTCTAGGAAAATAGTTAATGAAACTTAGATCAAATTCGATGAACATTAAAAATATTCTGAACAATGTTTATACCTAAAAACTGCATTAAATAGGATCAACCTATAACATATACGTAAGCTCCACGCCTATCACCATGTTTTTAAGCTTGTTTTCTCTTACCTATCTTCTCGGTGGTTTGAATGGCCTGTACAAAGCCTGTTAAGGTTAAGATGCCTGAGGGTGGAGAGAAGGAGCTTGTTCCAAAGAAGGTCTGGAGCCTGTCTCCAAAGGGTAGGAAAGGGGTTAAGATAGGCCTATTCCAAGATCCAGCATCAGGAAAATACTTCAGAGCAAAAGTACCAGACGACTACCCAGAATGCAGCTAAAACAAAATTTAGATTTAGAAAAGCAAATATTTTTTAATAACGTTCTACAAATATTCTTTAAGGATACCTCCTTGAGGATGGCTAGATTAAACAACATTTTATCTGACATAATCAGAAGTGGTAGGGTTGTTGTTATATCACCTTACAGCAACTTTAACATAGCTTTCTCTATACACCTTTTAGAGGGTTTGGATAATAGAGGTATTGGTGCATGCATAGATTTTGGGGGTTCCAACATCTCAGAACATGTGGTTGTAGATCTATGTGGCGATAGCGAGATTAGAAATGGTCTTTGCATATCCTCTACCAGACAATATCATGTCATAAAAATTGTTGATGAAGCTAGTAATTGTTTTGGTAATGAGGGCACAAACGTGATATGTATTACAAGTCGCTTTGGGAAGAGACCAGGGTTTGAGAAAATGTCTTATGCTGTTTATAGTGTGAGGGGCTGCGGGCCTAATCTATACAGATTATCGAGGATTTCAGGTGGCAGAGAAGAGTTTTACACATTTCTAAAGATTGCTAACTGCAGGGTTGTCGAGTACGAGATTCCCCAAGATCTCCAATACATCATTGATGAGTTGGATGTTATTGTTAGAAACTTTGGATCTGTGAAAGCCTCTGATTTCCTCAAATATGTCTCTAAAAAGTTGAATATGGATAGAGAAAGTGTTTTAAACTTGATTAGGCTTGGCATATCTCTAGGTGTTATAAAATATGAAGGAGGCTATCTATTTGTTTACCAATGAGTTTATAATCTAAAACCATAATATTCTATATCAGGTGTTCGTGAATTGGGTGGAATATTCGCTGCACTATCCCCTAAGAAACTCAATGTTATTGACGTTGTCTCTAAGGGTCTTAAGCTTCTTGAGTACAGAGGCTTTAATGGTAGCGGAATAGCGATAACAGGTGACAATGGCGTTGCTGTATACAAAGATGTTCTGAGGATAGATGGTGTGTATGACAAGTATGGGCTGGGTAGCCTCTCTTCATGGATTGCACTAGGGCATACGAGATATCCTACACATGGCAAGCCACATATAAGCAATACCCAGCCACACACAGATTGCAACAATAGAATAGCTGTAGCTGGAGACGGGGCTATAGCCAACTATGAAATGCTGAAAGACGAGATGATTATGAGGGAACACAAAGTTATTTCTAAATGCGACTTCGAGGTTGTTGCACATATCATTGAGGAGCATCTCAACAAAGGTGAGGACATTTTAACTGCTGTTAGAAACGGTTTGAAGGATGTTAATGGATACTACAGCTTATCTATATTGGATTCGAGGTGTAGATGCATTGCAGCCTATGTTCATGGGCCACCTCTATACATAGGTGTATCCAGCGACTATGTGGTGGTATCATCTGGTAAAGGAGCTATGCATGGACTTGCTGAAAAGTATTTCAAGCTTAATGAAGGTGAAATAGCTGTCGTCAGCGAAGATGGTGTTGTCGTTGAGAATACTAAGGGGTATAGAGTAGATAAGGAGTTCAAACAAATGGATATCGATGCCAGGTATGTTGATAAAGATGGGTATCCACACCACATGCTTAGAGAAATTTATGAGGTTCCAGAATCTCTTTTAAGAACCTTGTATTCTGTTCAAGAGAAATACCTATCTTTTGCAGCCAAGCTTGTTGCAGATGCTGAAAAAGTTTTTATTATAGGCAACGGCTCTAGCCTCTACGCGGCTAATATAGGCTCTTACTACCTCTCGGAATTAGCTGGAATAGCATCTACTGTTGTGAGTGCTGCTGAGTTCCCACTATACCATGTAGATAGTGTTAAGCCTGGAACAGTTGTTATAGCAATTTCACAATCTGGTGAAACAAGTGATGTACTAGCATCTGTTTTCGAGGCTAAGCTAAGAGGAGCAACAATTCTCGGCATCACAAATTATATCGGCTCTAGATTAGCTAATCTATCGAATCTTTACCTACCAATTGGTGCTGGTCCAGAAGTGGCTATTCCAGCTACCAAGACGTTTACATCTACCTTATTGCTACTATACCTCCTTGCATTGAAGGCTGGCGTTGCGAATCATAGGATTGGCAAAGATGAATATGGTGACATGGTTGAGAAGGTTAGAAGGCTTGCTAGCGAATTGGCTAGCTATACAAGTTTTGTTGATGTACAGGTGGGGAATATTGTTAAAAGTATAGCTGGTTGTAGGAGTGGTTATGTGATTTCCAGAGGTATTACATATCCGCTAGCATTAGAAGCTGCACTAAAATTGAAAGAAACTGCGTATATCCACGCTGAAGGTATTGAAGCAGGCGAGTTTAAGCATGGGTCGCAGACAATAATTGAGCAAGGAATCTTCACAATATTTATAATGCCTATAGAGCAACAAGCTTTACAAGCAACCTACGAACTCATATCAATGGCATCAGAAAAAGGCTCTACAACCATTGCTATAGGATTTGAAACCGATTCCAAACTCCGCGAAATGACAAATATTGAAAAGATTCTTATCCCCCCTACACCAAGACACCTAGCGCCAATAGTACTATCACTTCCAATACAGTTTATAGCATATAGGCTAGGTTTAATCTTGAATAGACCTGTCGACAATCCAAGATACCTATCAAAAACCATCCACTAACATATTCCCAACAACACGATATTTTAAAAGAATATAGCGTTATAATGAACATTGCTACGATTACTAGAAAACAATCTACAAAAATAAACCTGTCAGAGGCTTTATTCTGGGCACTGATACCTATAGCCATATCTAACGTTGCTTATATCTATACCTGCTGACTTGCCTAGTGATATTATTAGTCTTGCCAACAGAACCCCGCCCATGATTGAGGCTGCTTCGCATTCGAGGTAGCTAGAAACGTTTTTGTCATATAACAGTGAGACTGATGATGGCATGCCTTCCTCGCCAAACCATATAGCAACAACTATTGGGACTCTCGGCAATGTATACACCTTCACAGCTGCATCCCCAAAATCTATTTTCTCGTAGTTAAATGTCTCAGCAGCTTTGTATAGAAGGTCTGGATTGGATGAGAAGACAGAATCTACAAGTACCTTGAACGCATCTATATTTTGCTTTACCATGGGGCAGTGAACAGCAGGGCATATCTGTGTTAATGTGATGTATTCTCTGCTTTCCCCAATATCAATAGCTGTTTGTGCATAGTTATACAGCACATAGTATAGCCCATATCTCTCCCTCTCACTTAAAAACCTCTCTAAAACCTCATCAAAAACCTCTCCCGACTCTAGATCAACCCTAAGTCTAAAAAACCTCAAATACCTATTCCTCTCGAAACCAAGCCTACCAGGCAAAGTCCTTAAAACATCTTTAACCCTATCCCAACCCCAAACCTCTTTCCACCAAGGAGTATAACCAGAGCACATAACCACCACAGCCCTGTATTAATTTAAACGGGTTAAATATACCTAGCTTCTATAATAAAGCATTCAAAATACTAACTAGCAGGTAACCTCTTATTCTATTTTTCGCCAACCCTTTCTTTGACCCAATTCACAACCTCTTCTATAACCCTTGTCTTGGATTCATATGTAGAGAATACATGCCCTCCTGACTCTAATAAAACCAGTTTCTTGTCTTTGGCGGCCAGCTTCTCGAAGAATTGTTGTGATTGTGTGTATGGTATGGCTTGATCGTCTTTCGCATGTATTATCAACATTGGCACATATATTTTGTCTGCCCATTCAATGAGGTTGTCTCTGTGAAGCTCCTCAACCTGGTCTTCGGTTAGTCTATAGGCGCCGAAGTAGTAGTAGTTGCCGATCTTAACAATAGATCTCTTCATCCTCTCTCTAAGCTCAACGCCGTTGAGACCAGGTGAGAGTAGGACTGCACCAGAGATCCTATTGCTATAGGTCTTCGCTAGTCTAACAGCTATATTGCCTCCCATGCTCAATCCGATCAAAAAGATCTTTGAGGGTCTGTAAGCCTCTGAGATATACCTCAAAGCATTTTCAGCATCTTCAACAGCATACTCAAATCTGAACTCCTCGAAGTCTAGGGGGAATCTCCGTGCCCCCTATAATCGAATCTGAAGACAGCAACGCCATTTTTACACAAAGCCCTTGCAATATCGATGAAAAGCCTGTTGACCTCGCTTTTAAAACCTGTGAAGCCGTGAAGCATGAGAACCATGTTCTTTGGGCCTTGAGGCGGGATGTGGACATGGGCTGAAAGCTCATAGCCAGCACTCGGAAATGTTGTAGGTTTTTCGAAGCAGATCATAGGCATGGTCACGCAGTATAATAATCGTATTTCCAGTATATAAGTTTTATATTTTTTATAACTGTTTTTGCAATGGCAATTGAGTTGATTTGCTAGCTCATTTCCCATATCCATCTTGGGGCGCTCATTTGGTTAATCTGTAGAAGAGGTTTCTTATTATAAGCATTATCTCATCTGGTGTTAGAAACTGCCTGAGTTTGCTGTATTCCGAGGCGTATATGTGGTCTATGCTTTTTGTGTTGTGGTATTTTCCGAAGTGCCATATGAGTGCGTCTAGGTTTAGTGGTGGGGTAGAGGATTTCCTGCCTATCTCCATCCACACGTCTCTAATTGTTTTGCTGTATTTGAGTAGGGGGTGGCCCTCGCTAGTAGCCTCGCCAACTACGTCTATAGCTCCTGATAGATAGGTTATTGCGGCAACTCTGCTGTCTACAGGTATTGGAATTGTCATCGGTATAGACACCTTTTTGCTGAGTGCCTTGTGCACATAGTAAACCATTTTAGCTGAGAAAACAACGGTCTTGGAGTCTTGTTCCACATCTAGGCACAGAGCTATCTCCCTCCTAACAGCCTCTAGATCCGTCGACAAAACAGCCTGCTCCAGCTGGCTACACCTAGCAATCTTCTCAAGTCTTCTAAGCTTCTGATCAACTGCAACCCTGTTATACATTCTCGCAAACTCTTTGACAAGCCCAACAGCTTTTTCCAGCCCCTCGATCGACCTACACCTGCTTTTTGCATAGTCTGAGAAGAGGCTCCAGTAAACCTCCCCAGGCTGGGAAAGCCTATAGCTGATAACGCTATTGAGAACAGCTAGGAGATAGGCTGTAGAGCCGCAGACCCTAGACAGGTTCTTGATAGCCTCGAACTGGGGGTCAATATCCTCAAAAACCACTATCTTTTCCAGCCCAATGGCTCTAACCATTTCAGCCAGCTCATCAACTCTTCTACTGTTTATAGCCAGCAACCCCCCTCCCCATATAAGAACCTGCTGACAAGATCCACAGCTAGGCTATTGGTTTAGCGAGAAAACCTATTAACTATTTCTAGCCACAGCAATGGTTTTGGAGAATACAAGTCTTCATAGCCAAGACCTTCTTATCTTGTCCAAAAACCTCTCGACAAAGACTATATACCGCTCGTGAACACCCTCACCAACAACCCTCTCACCAAGGAACGTCCTAACACTGAAAACAAGCTTTCTACCCTCCCTAGAGACAAGCTCTGCCTCAACTCTAACAACAGCGTTTGGAGGGGCTGGACTGACATGCCTCACATTAACAGAAAAGCCAACGGTTGTGTAGCCAATGGGAATATACTTTTCAACACATCGCATTGCAGTCAACTCCATAAAAAGTATCATAGAGGGGGTTGACAGAGCACCGACATGCCACGCAACATGTGCATCCCCAACCCTATAAAACTCTGTGCATCTAATGCCCACAGGTATAACCACATCGTTAAGGTCTTGGTGCATGGCACAACCCCAACTATATGTTTGGACATAAGAATTTGCAGGGAAATCCTTATAGGTTTTTCCATGTGAATAAACGTTCCCGCATAGACTAGGCTATTGGATGAGGTTAACACAGTAAACTTTTTAATGTTTTCCAACTCTTTTATTAGATTGTGGTGCATGAAAATGGAGATAAGGTTTTCAACTGGTATATGGGTCTTCGGAGCTGGTGTAGAGAGGTTTGCTCCAACGGGCTACAAACCTGCCAAGCCAATTGTTGAGCTGATAAAAGAGGCCGGCAGGGTTGAGGGTCTCCAGGGCCTGGAGTTCCACTATCCAACAGAAGTCAATGAAGAGAACGTCAAGCAGGTTAAAGACGCTCTATCAACTGCAAATCTAAGGGCTGTGGCTATAGCCCCTGTGCTTTCCCAGGAGGCTCAGTGGGCTAGGGGAGCGCTATCGGCACTCGATGAGAGTACTAGGAGGAGGGCTGTTGAAAGATGTAAGAAGGCAATAGATATAGCTAGGGAGTTGGGGGCAGAGATACTAATTATATGGCCAGGTAGAGAAGGTTTTGACTTCCCATTCACAACAGACTATAGGAAGCTCTGGAACAACTATGTCTCTTCTATAAGAGAGGTAGCCGAGTATGGGCCAGAGATAAAGGTTGCGTTGGAGTACAAGATAGAGGATCCATCGAGCTACCTCCTACACGGCTCAGCAGCAAGAGCCCTGACAACAATACTAGAGCTTAGGATGCAGGGCATAAAGAATGTTGGTATAAACGTAGAGTTTGCCCATGCAAAACTAGCTAAAGAGTATGTGCCAGAGGCAATAGTCCTCATATCCAGATACAACGCATTGTACCACCTACACCTAAACGACATATTCACAGAGGTAGACCTAGACCTATTCCCAGCAAGCGTCCACCTACTAGAGTTTGCAGAGCTCCTATACTGGCTAAAAGAAACAAACTACAGCGGCTGGTTCGGCCTAGACCTATTCCCAAGATACCTAGACGCAGCCGAGATGGTCAGACAAAGCATAGAGAACGTAAGAGCCATATACAGAGCTCTAGAGAGCATCGGATGGGAGAGAATAAGAAAAGTCATAGACTCCAACAACCCGATAGAAGCCCAGAAACTGATAAGAGAGCTGTTGAGGCATTAGCATACACTAAAACACTTTTTTACTTTTTAATAGCATAGAGCGAAGCTCTATTCGTAGATCATTGTGGATATTATTTCGAATGGCATTAGGCTTAGAATGTCGTAGACGCTCATAGCTATGCTTTCAAATGATTTTATGAACTCTAGGAACCAGTAGTAGTCTCTTCCCTCTTCAGCCAGCTTTATTCTCAAGCTCCTCATAGAGTCTCTAACATTCAAGCATGTTTTCATGTGTTGTCTTAGCTCTGATATTTCGATGGATTTTTCATGTGCTTTCATAACGACGTTTTTGTAGATCTCGTCTACTCTGTTGACGGCGTCTTCTATTTGGGTGGCGTAGTTTTCATCTATTTTGAGATTTTTTGAGAAGGCTTCTATCAATGCAGAGGCAGCGTTTTTGGCTTCGTCTCCTATCTCCTCTATGAATTTTATGAGCATTCTCATATCGACTAGCTTTAGAAGTGTTTTTGGGTCTAGGGAGACTGTCTGTATCTTTCTTCTTATAGTTCTTGTTAGGTAGAAGTAGAGTTTGTTTACATCCCTGTCTCTCAGAACAACAGCTTTTGCCAGCTCAACATCGTTTTGTTTGAGGGAGTTTAGGGCGTCTAGATACATGGACCTAACTGTTTTGTGCATGTTTCTGACCATCGAGTCCATCTCCATGTCTTCTGATGCAAGAACCCTCAAAACTATGTAGCTACTCTCAATCTCCACCGCCTCCAGGCCTAGGAGAAGATCCTTGGCAGAGTCTATAACACTCTTAACCTCTCTTTCAATAGCACTTGTAGAGAATCTAAGTGTTATCATGTCGAAACCCCTTAGATATGCTGTTAAAAGCGATGTGTAGACATCGCCAGGCCTCTCAACAAAAATCTCTATCTCACTCAAATGCTTCTTCTCCTCGCCAGCCCCCTCACCACCTTCTCTAATAGGGGCTATCCTAAGACTTCCATCAGACTCCAGAGAGACCTCGACAGCAGAGCCCTTATCCAAGTTGAATCTTCTGAGCCACTCCTTAGGCAATGCAACATATATAGAGCCTCCAATACCCTGCAACCTATAGATTTTCCTCAATAGCAACACCCAATATCACTTCAGTGTTTAAACTAGTTTAAAAAGTTTTAACTAGATAGCTCTTAGAGAGCCAACCTTATATAGCAAAACAGCTCAGCCGATCCATATACACATGCTAGGTGGGCAAACCATGGGCAGTTCCGCAACGGCGAGCCCAAGTTTTAAGGTAATGAAAACGGTGACCAACATAGTCGAGCTGGTTTTGATACTTGTTTTGACTGCTCTTGCAATAGTGCTACACATATACCAGTGGCCATTCCCCTTAGCACCATTTCTAAAATTCGACTTGGCTGGGGTGCCAATAGCCATTATAGCGCTAATCGATATGAGATACACATTGATTTCTGCACCAATTTTCTGGCTCGGCAGCGTGTTGCTAACATCTGATCCGACAAAGGTTGTGGGGCCGACAATGAAGATTGTAGCAGAAATTGCAACTGCCCTGCCGCTTGCAGCAACAATACAAATACTCTCAAGAAGGGGTGCAAGCGCTAAAACATCATCTATTATAGCATTTGCCTCTGCTTTGATATGCAGAGTCGGCCTAATGTCTCTGCTAAACTATTTGGTGACCCCATACTGGCTTGTGTGGGCTGGGTGGGTAAAGTCGCTGGAGGCTGGATATAGCTTCACAGTTGCCTATCTACCATTTATAGCATTGTTCAACGCGATTATTGTTTGCTATGTAGCCCCACTATCGATTTCCATATGGGCATCGCTTAAAAGGCTTCGAATTATCTAATACTCTGTTTTATTATTGAAGGAGGCTATCAATGAACAGGGTAGTGGATGTCAAGAATCTCTGGCTTAGATATGGGGAAGAGGACTGGGTTCTGAAAAACATAAGCTTTTCTGTAGATACTGAAAAGACTGTGCTCATCATTGGTAGGAGTGGGTGTGGAAAAACATCTTTTGCAAGAGCATTGACAGGTGTGGCCCAAAGCATTTTTGGTGCCGAGGTCAAGGGGGAGATACAGCTGTGCGGAAAAAGATTAGAGGAGATGGGTTTGAGGGAGATCCAAAGCTGTGTCCAGATGGTCAACCAAGACCCATACACACATTTTTTAGAGCCCATACCAATAGACGACCTAGTCAGCTATGCGGAAACAGTCTATGGAGAAAGCGCATTAGAGCATGTTTATAGAGTTGCACAAGCAGTTGGAGTTAAAGACCTTCTGGAGAGGCCAATAACAAGCCTCTCGGGGGGACAGCTAAAGAGGTTGTCTATAGCAAAAGCCCTCATAACAAATCCAAGTGTCTTGATACTTGACGAACCTCTTATGTGGCTTGACGATGTTGATGGGACTGAAGTTATTTTGAATACCATTAGAGTTGCTAGAAGCTCTGGAAAAACGGTTATAGTCTTTGAGCACAGATTCAAACATCTGCTGGATCTAGTCGACGAGATTTATATAATGCGGCGAGACTTGCTGGAAAAGCTTGGCAAAGAGCTCTTCAGAGGTTTGAATACAGATGGGTCTGCACCGCCTGCACATAGCGAGTATAGATATGGTGGCGGTGGCCCGGCGAGTAGATGTGATGTTGTTTTGGAGTTGAGAGATGTTTGGCACAGGTATGAGGATTCGAAATGGGTTTTAAGAGGGGTCAACATGGAGATTTGCAGAGGGGATACCATAGTTGTTTACGGTGCTAATGGATCTGGCAAATCAACTCTTCTAAGAATCTTGGCAGGGGTTGTAAAGCCTGTAAAAGGGGTTGTTAAAAGATATGCTGATGTTGTGTACGTTCCGCAGATACCCCACCTATTCATCACCGAGGACAGTATTGCAGAGGAGATCAACTCTATCTGTAGACACAAAAAGATTGGCGGCAACTGCATCGAGTATGGAACTAGCATTGTAAAGAGCTTTGGCTATACAGACCTTGGCGCAACCCCACTAAATTTGTCGTGGGGCCAGGTAACGAGGTTGTCGACAGTCCTAGCCTATATAGCTTCGAAAAATGGTGTTATACTGCTCGACGAGCCCTTTACAGGCTCTACATATTTCGAGGCACACCAGATTATAGAGGCTCTGCAGAGACTGGAGAGCTCTGCAAAGATTGTGACACTAAGCTCTAAAGACTACATACCTCTGATTAGAGGTGGCAAGATATACAAGATCGAGGATGGGGTGCTGAAACCGTTTAGCTATAACGAGAACGGTATACAGCGCCTTGTAGATTTGGCGAAGAGGATATACGTATATGAGTAGATGCTAGGCGCAGATATGCGTTGGGGGATGGTTGATGAGCCTGGTTAGAGACTTCTCAAATTTGTTTATATCGAGAAGAGGGGGTGCAAGCTTCTCGCTGTACACAAAAATGCTTTTGCTGGCTGTGCTTCTAGTAGAGGTTACAATATCTATAACACTCTTCAAAGAGTCTAACATAGTATTCACGGTATATTCGATTGCATTGCTGTTTGCACTAACGTTTTGGGTCGGCGGGTTTAAGAGGGTTTTAAACGCCTTGAAACTGCCGCTAATATTCATTTTAATAGGTTTTGCAACAATGCTTTTTTCCGTGGCTATGGGGTATGCAGCCCCATCCCCCCAAGCAGTGATACTCTCAACAGCAAAACTCACAGCTCTCTTCCTCATTATCGCCCTAGGTTTTCAGTGGATTAGCCTAAGAGAGCTTAGATGGGTTCTCAGCAAAGCTGGTCTCGGATCAATAGCAAGTCTAACAACTGTTGTGCTCACCCTCATACCCGCTGTGCTAAACCTCTATTCAGAGGCTTACACAGCTACGCTTCTAAAATATGGTAGGAGATATGCATACAAATCTTTGAAGCCGCTGATAACACACTCTATACTGCTTTCAAGAGATGTTGCACAGGCCGTGTACTGGTATGGTCTTCCACAAACGCCTAGAACAAAAGTTGATAGGCCTAGGCTTAGCGAGGTTCTAGTGGTTCTTGCCGTCAGTGTTGTTGGGGGTTGTACGCTGTTTCTAGCTCCTTGAAAAAAGGCCTTGGGCAAACCTCTGTCTGCGGGCTATCTCCATTTCTTGACCAGGTTCTCTCTTAGGGCTATCTCCATAAACCTTCTCGGTCTTTCGATAGCCTCTCTAATCTCCTTCTCCAATTCGCTTCTAGACATCTTTCTTCTTGCATATCCTAGCTCCATAGCCTTCTCCGCTACTGCTATAGCCTCTCTCACATACATCTCTGTCTCCTGCATTGTCGGCACTATCCTATCCTCGTGCAGACCAGTCTCCTCTGTGTACCTAGCTATTGCGTGTGCAGCTGCCAAAAACATTTCATCTGTCATCTTCCTGGCTCTAACAGTTAGAACACCCCTGAAGACAGCTGGGAACCCAAGGCTGTTGTTTATCTGATTCGGAAAATCACTCCTACCTGTAGCAACTATTCTTGCGCCAGCCTCCTTGGCTTCCCAAGGCCATATCTCTGGAACTGGGTTTGCCTCTGCAAAAACAATGGCGTCTTTGTTCATAGACCTTATCCACTCCTTCTTAATAACGCCTGGGCCAGGAGATGAAGCCGCTATAACGACATCTGCTCCCTCAAAAGCCTTTGCAACATCTCTAACCTCTTCAGCGTTGCTCTCAACAGCAATTCTATACTTCCATGGGTTGCCCCTCTTCATCTCCTCCAAATCAGCTCTACCCCTATGCAAAGGCCCCTTGCTATCGACAACAACTATGTTACCAGGTTTCGCGCCAACAGCCTTGAGATACTTGTATGTGCATATATTCGCCGCTCCAGCGCCAAACAAAACGATTCTAGCATCTCCAATCTTTTTACCGACAATCTTCAAAGCGTTTAGCAGACCCGCTATGGTTACTAGGGCCGTCCCCTGCTGATCGTCGTGCCAAACAGGTATGTCTAGAATCTCCTGGAGCCTCTCGAGGATGTAGAAGCACTTCGGCGACTCTATATCCTCTAGATTAACAGCTCCAAAACTCGGCTCAAGAGCCTTGACAATATAGATGAATTTATCTGGATCCCTCTCACCAACAACAAGTGGGATGGCGTCCACGCCACCGAGATACTTAAACAAAAGGGCCTTGCCCTCCATAACAGGCAAAGCAGCTGCAGGGCCGATGCTACCCAAGCCAAGAACCCTTGTACCATCGCTTACAACAACAGCCGTGTTCCACCTCCAGGTATACTCGAACGAGAGGTCATCACCTTCTTGATAAATCCTCTTGCTAGGCTCGGCCACGCCAGGTGTATACCAAATAGAGAAATCGTCTAAACCTGTTACGGGAACCTTTGGAACAATCTCGATCTTGCCTCTATACAGCTGGTGAAGCTCAAGAGACTTCAAAAACCAGTTAGACTCCAACACACATCACATCAAATTCTTCGCAAAATCACAGAATATAAGTTTAATTACAGCAAATACTGCTATTCTCCTTCTTTTAATTTCTTAACCTTTTCTTTGATTATCCAAAGACTAGTAGCTAGAAATAATACCCCTCCTGAAGCCATTAAAGCGGCTAGGACATTTCCAGATAGTACACCTATTGCTATCTCTCTAACGAGTATGATTATGGCAAGTTCGATGAATCCCTCTAAAAAACGCTCTCTCCCTATAGAAGATATGATGAAACTACGGGTAAGTTCAATAAGTATTATAGCAACTAGAACATCGGTTACAATTAAATTAATTTCATTCCAAGCACTTTCAACTCTAAGACTTGTTATATCTTTAAAAATATATATCATTGCAATCAGGGTAAGTCCAATAATAATCAATATCAAGGTAGCTTCTAAGACCTCGACAATATATCTAGCAATTCTAGCTACATTAACTACAAACCTTTGTACAGCTTCACGAAGATCCATATCTTCCTCACAATACAGAGTAATTCATAAATCTAATTTAATGCTTATGATTACATTAGGTATTGTATTAATAAATGCGCTGCCACAGTTACCATATATCAATCCACTTTGTCCCAGATTCAATAGAATAGCAATATACAGAGTTTGCAAAATTATTTCATAATATTGATAAATTGAGCTAGCAACAATCTAGTAGACAATCTCCTCACTGCGGGGCCTCATCACTATTCAGAATCGGAGATCGCAGTCATCTCTAAGTGTTCTAGGGCAACCAGTTTTTAAGGGTTCGGGTCTAAATGATGCTTTTAATTGCTTTTGAATACTTCTGATTACTTGCTTCATCCCCTCATCTCTTTTCCCCTGCTCTGTCGGGTTTCACCCTTCATCGTAGGGGCTCTTTGGGGAGACCCAGGCTCCCCCGCATACGCTTGGAGTGCCCTAATCCAGATGTTTATGGCTCCAACAGAGTCTCTGTCTCTTTTGAACCCGCATTTTCTGCAAATCGCTAGTCTATGTGTATAGGTTAGTTTGGAAATGCATTTTGGGCAAATCGATGACGTGTTTCTTGGGTCTACAACAACTATTGGGACGTCATATTCGATTGCCTTAGCTATTGAGGTTCTTCGTATAATTCTTCGTATAAACTGCTTATAACAATTTATTTTTCTACAAGGAGTAGTTCCAACATCGACTCTAAAGCTGTTCTCAATGGTTTTACTTCATACACATTGATGTTCATAGCGTTCAACATCTTTATTATGCGTGGGACATCATTTAATAGATTGTCAACTCGAACTATTATGAAACCAGGGTGTTTTTCAACTATATCGATGTTCTCCATCTCCAAGACGGCAACGGCTTTGTCTGTCTGTTCGCTGGGAAACCTTATAATGACCTCGACATTTCTTGTGTGTGATCTTAGCTCATCGTATGTATATGTACTAATGAGCTTGCCATTCTTTAGTATAACTAGCTTCATGTTAGGACTTAAAGAGCTCATCATTTCTATCTCTTCGTTTCTATGTGTTGACAGTATCACTGTGCGCCCATAGACCTCGATGTATTCCCTAATAATGTTTCTAACAATACCTAGGCTTTCAATATCTAGCTCTGTGAAAGGCTCGTCGAGAACAAGCACCTCTGGACTATGCATTATAGCTCTGGCAAGCGCCAATCTCTTTCTAAGGCCTTGGCTTAGAGAGCCCGCTAACTTATTCCTATAGCTACCCAACTTCATTGCTTCGAGAACTTGGTTTACCCTATCAAGATCTACACCGTATATCTTAGCGAAAAACTCTAGGTTTTCCCATACAGAAAGCATAGGGTATACCCTAGATCCCTCGGGGAGATAGCCAATAAGTTTCTTAACATCGTCTAGACAGGGATCCATACCCAGAACCCTCACATAGCCTTTGGCAGGTCTTAACACACCTACAATAGTGCGAAATAGTGTTGATTTTCCAGACCCGTTAGGCCCTACAACAACGCATATGGTGTTCCTGGGGACGTCGAAGGATATGTCTTGCAATACATAGTTATATCTGTCATAACCTACATAAAGTCCTCCAACCTCAACAGCGTTGCTCAACATATCTCACCCAATATTTGCTATTAGATCTCTGCCAGTGACAAGTCTGTCTGCATAGTAGATAGATACGATTATGAGGGCCAGTCCTGTCGATAGGCAGAGAATCCAGGGTCTCACCAATGTAGCTATATCTGCTATCGGGAGCAGAAATGTGCTTATCAAAGGTATTAGAAGTAGAAGTGCGCCTGCTTGAACCGTACCCCTACTGCCTTTGACACCTGCAACTGTTCCTATACCACATGCAAGAAACACCAAGCTGAGGGGATAGAGAAATAGTAACTCGGTAATGACATATGTTGGAGTTCACACAGTAGAGAGCGTAGCAATCACTATGTACTCTACGAACAGAAGTATCGCCATACTCGAAGAGATGCAGACTAGAACCCCAATTACGAGCCCCACAACTATTTTGCTGGCAACCAAGCACCTTCTCGAAATAGGTGTTGCCAATATATATTCTCCCGTGCCTAAAAGCTTCTCCAATTGCCATGACTGCGATATAAATAGGTATGCTATGGCATAGCCCAGAGGCGCTGACGTACCTAGAGGTAGCTGTATTAACACAGCTGAGAGAACCATCAGCAGATCTGGGTCGATGCTTTTTACAGAACTGTGGGGTATGCCCATCAGCTCAGCAAGTCTATTAAGATATTGAATAGCCAATGCTCGCGATACTGATGTGAGTAGCATACCACGGCTAAGATACACCGGCACGATCAGAAATAGAGTTATCAGAACCCCAAAGACTAGCAGAAAGACCGGTTGCCTCGATCTCTTGAGATACCCAATCTCTTTGGATATTAAGGCACTAAAGCTCTAGACCTCATCACTATTCTACACCTCTACACAGATACCTAAGGTTTTCTGGAAGCCAAAACAAATACTTCTTACCATCAACAGTCTCTACCAAAAGACTTAGCTTAGTATCGGTATACGCATAGACGGTAGAGCCATCTATAGAAGTGAATAGGCCGACAGCGATTCCAGGGAAGCCCAAGCCAAACACCCTCACACTAAGGTATCTACCCGTTCTCACACATTCAATGCTATTGTAAGTATACTCTTTAGTACCACGCCTAGTCTTAGTGATAACTTTTCTATTCTTAAAATCTACTTCTATGTCTATGGGAATGTCCATGAAATGGCGTAGTAGAGGTATCAATGTAATTGCTACAATAATTGCAGGAACTAATCCAAGTATAATTGCAACTACGTGGAAATGCGTTACAAATGCTATACACACTACTACTAGAATAAGGGCTATAACCACCAGCATCATTGTTAGCAATAGTATATGAGAACGCCTTAAACGCAATCCTCTCGCCTAATCCTTACCTATTTTCATCCCTAATTATATCCTTATATCTCTATTAAAATAAAAATCTACTATGGACTTCCCATCAACTTCGATATATCCGTACATAAACAATTGACACAATGCACTAACAAGATCTTTCTTTAACATATTTTCATCTACATTGCTATACCCATTCCTCAACATTTCTAATAGCCACTCCATAGAAACTTCTTGTCTACTACATATCGCCAAGTCCTACAGCAAGTCATTTGCATCTCCATCAACAACCTCAGCATCTGCCTTAAAGGCTTTGTAGTATGTACCCTCAGGCATCCACCTACTGATTAGGTGGATAGACGCCTTCATTGGGTGTTCACCAGTTTAAGCATTTAGAATACATATTTACAAGCTTTTGTATCCCAACATTAGCAGAGGGTGTGCTATGGTCTCAATATATGTATTTGAGACAAAGATTGTTAAAACCATGGGGAAGTTCCTAATATACCCACCGAAGGAATACCAAGAAAAGCTATCAAAGCTGCACGGAAAGAAAGTTAAGGTGGTGGTGATAGAAGAAAGTGATTAAAAGTAATTAGAATTCACGAGAAGTAATGTAAACTCTTAGCGGCTATTAGGGTTGCTGTAGAGATTATTGTTATCAGTATGTTGTCGTCTATGTAGCCAAACTCAAACCTCTCTGCTATTGTTGCAAGGGCACCTGCTATTGCGCCTGGGATTCCCGCTAGGCTATAGCCTATCGGTATCGTGGTTACAGCCATTGCTAGGTTTCCAATCCAATGCTTTGTTCTTTTGCCAAATATAGCGTTTCTCACAACACCTGTAACAGCATCGCCTATTGATATGAAGAGAGCCGGCAAAATAGATATCCATGCATTGTTGAAGTAGAGCCACAGGACAAGGATAGAGGATCCCCAAGCAATACAGAAATTCACCTCATATGCATTGTCCTTTGTTTGAAACCAGCTTAATTCACTTCCCTTCAAATGCGGATACAGAGTTATTACCGCTAGTATGAGGGCGAAGACAAATGGTGTGAAAGGCTCTCTGAATATCATTGGAACTAGAAGCGCTATAACCCCACCTGTCGAAACATGTATAATCTTTCTATTGTAGTAAACAGCAACATTTCTCTTAACCCCCCTCCCAACCATATAGTCATATAAACGTTTTGTCACGATAGACACTATAAGCATGACGTATATGAATAGAGGTATCGCAATAGCAAAATCCCATAAAATATCTTTTATACCCAATTCCATGGATGTTCATCGAATAGAGGTTCTTTTGCAGAACTATAAAAGACTTTCTGGTTATCTGCCTGTAGAATATCAGTGGATCTGGTATAAATAGAACATTAACTCCTATATTACCTGCTTAACAGACACTGAGATCTGAGACCAATTTTAGCTGTGTAATATTAGCCTCTCTAAAGTATGCTCTTTACTGAATAGAGATGTTCGTAGAGATTGAGCGTAGAAACCCTGGCATTGTTGCCCATCTACTTAGAAAAGAGTTGAAGGAGCTTATGGATAGAGATCCGTGGATTAGAAAGAGCGTCAAAGCCGTTATAACATCTCATGACAGGTTCTTGATAATAGTTGAAAACACTTTGGATAGTGTAAAGGTTTTAGACTCTATTGTTGAGCTCATCGGGAGGTTCTTTAACGACTATGAGATTAGAAAGATTGGGAGGGAGCTCAAGTCAGGATAATACTTCACATTTTGAATATTCCCGATTGCATTGCTATACCCTTCATTGCAGAGCTTTTGAACCCTAGCCCTCTCTATATCTGTAAAGCACTTGACCATGTATTTGCTACTTCAGCACGGTCTCCACATCATTTGAATTCACATTTCTTCTATAATATGACCGTAATGTTACCCCATATGTTTCCTCGATTATCTCTCGCTATTTCCAGCAACAATTGCTTGTAATGTTCCTAGCAAAGGTTAAGAACTAGCAAAGGCCAGCTCACAGCTATTGTTATGAGGGTGTAGAGCAATATAGTTAATGTTACGCTCTTTAGGTTCTTTGGAGGATATCCTCCGAGGAGTTTCATCGGCATTGTTACTGCTTTTGCTAGTGGCTTTGGCAAGGGGATTAGGAAAGGTGTTTTTCTGCGATACTCCTCATATTTCTCGCCATACTTCTTAACCATTTCTATCTCCTCCATCATCGCAATTCCTATCACTACATCTGTTGAGATGAGCCATATTATAGCTGGTGGCGTTGTAAAAGCCCCCTTTATGTAACCACGTATGCTAACTTCTATTAGTAGTCCATAGCTCCATATTATAAAGCCAAGATATTGAGGGTGCCTGCTATATCTGTATATCCAGAAGTCTATGACTGTACATCCTTTGAACTTGCCATAGAGCCAAGTTGTAGAGCCCAGGACAAAGATGAATATGCCTACGAACATTAAAAATGTTGAAATTAAACTGATCCTACCAAATGTAAGGGGTAGGTAGACTATACAACCTAGTTTTAGTAGCTTTGGTGAGTAGTCAAGAATTGGTAGCCATAGAGCCCTTAGAGCCCCCAACCCCGTCAGGATGAACATGGCACCGGCGAAGTAGCCAAAGATCGGCAGGTACATGGCTAGAGACCCTGCTAAAGATATTAAGCCTTTCTTTAAAGCAAAACCCAAGAGTATTAGAGCAACGGTTACTACGAAAGCGGTATAGCCTATTGGTCTTAGGATATTGAGTATCTTGTTCCTCTCCTCTGGATCCCAATAAGCTTCTGGGAAGTACCGTTGGAGAACTTTGTCGAGTATCAATGTAACCTCGGATATTGTATAGAGGAGCGCAATGGTAAACAGAATCGATAAAAATAATGCTAGTATAAGTTCTTTTCTGTAACCCACTGACATATCGCCTCGACTGTTATACTTCATTCCAAATATTTAGAGGTTCTTCTCTCTTATAAAACATTTTAATCATAGGTATTCTTCTACAAGCTGTGAAAGGATACTCTATGACTCTCTTAAACGATTCTAACAACAATTACCAATTCGTTGGCTCTTTCAAAATTCTGCAGAACATGTCCATGAAAGGCGATTAGAAGCGCCTTGGATGTGGTTAAAATAAATATTTGAAAGCCAGTTACAACTAAACCTGTTGGCTTGCCATAGCATTTCTTTGCTGTGCTAGTTTTTTGAGTATTGGTATAGACTCTATCTTTTCTTTTGATAGATGCTCCCACATTATTCCGGGCGGTCTTCGCTTTTCGCCCAGGCATTTCATTGTTTTTGTTGGTGTGAATATGTAGTCTACTGTGAAGTCCCATGGTGCTAGGGGTATGTGGTGCTCAACAACTTGTACATCGTGTACAGTTGTTACTATAGGGGTTTCTTCAGAGGCTTTGCCGAATTCTCTTAGTATTGAGTATTCGAGTTCTGAGTATCCCTCCCCTTTTCCAAGTCTCTCGCCATAGATGCTGACAGCAACAGAGCCGGCAACAATCAGATCTATCTCTGGAAGGTCTTGGGGGTCTACAAATGTTCCATATTTGAAAGCGCCTTGGATTGTTGATGCAACTGTATAGAGGTTTGGGCTTATCTTCTTGGGGTCTAGAAGTAGGAAACCCCTGGAGATTCTGGGTGTTGGCATGACCAAAACTTTGTTGCTTTTCAAAACAGCTTCTCTAACGGGTTTCTGCGGAGCATCGGGATTCACCTTGACTACCGCAGCCTTCTTAAATAGATCGGATTGGACAAGTCTTTGCGCAGCGTCTTCCGCACCAACAAAATTTGGTATCCTGCCGAACACTGGTCTGGGGAACCTAGCTATGTTCCTCTCCTCCATGATTCTCCATATCCTGTTTCTAAGCTCATTCCTAAAAACGCTGTCCACTACCCTCACCAGCAACGGTTACCCCGTCAACAGCTATGGCAGGCACCAAATAGTTTGAAACTGCGTCGAATTCTTTTGAAATGCCGATCAAATTGTCTTTGAGTATCTTGTATATATCACCAGATATGACAACGCCTTTAACAGCCTGTTTGATCTCGCCACCCTCTATTAGTAGACCATGTGTTACAGTTGCGTTGAGAAAACCGCTAACAGCATTCGATAGCCACTCTCCTATGGTTCCATAGACTATTATACCTCTTCTAACATCTCTTATAATGGAATCTAGGGGCTCTGTCCCTGGGAGCACAATAATGTTTGTGGCGTCTGGAAATGTATTAGATGAACCCGATCTCCTAGCATTTCCGGTGCTCTCCCTGCCATCGATGTTAGCTGTATATGTATCGTATAGATATGTTCTCAGAACACCTCTATCAAAAACTGTTTTCCTCTTCGTTGCCACACCCTCATCGTCGAACGGCCCCGACCCAGGCATGTTTGGAGCTGCCCCATCGTCTATAACTGTTAGCTGTTGTGATAGCACTTCAGAGAATAGCTTGTTTGCTAGTGGAGACCTCTTCTTCTGCACCATATCAGCTCTGACAGCAGGTACTATAAGTGCTTGTAGAATTGATGCGAAAACCCTTGGGGTGAACACAACTTTGTAGACACCTGTTTCAACGGGCTTCGCCTTAAGGGTTGACAAAGCGATCTTTGTAGCCTCTTCAACAACTTTATCCATCTTAAACTCTTTTAGGGTTGGCGCGTTGTAGTAGCTGTGGAAGCTAGACTCAGAGCCCTCTCCAACAGCTTTAACCTCTATGCCAAACACAAAATCTGTTTTCTCATAGGATATGGGGGAGCTGTAGCTGTTCCCAATAGCCCTCTCGCTAAACGACAGCGAGACCCCTGCCTGATTAACTAAGACATTTCTGCTTATCTCGCTAGGCTTTCCAAGAGCCTCCTTAACAATCTGTGTATAGAACTCTATATCAGGACTTTTGACCTTCTCATCAACAATGTCCATTATCTGCGATGAGGAGATTCTCTTTGGAAGCGAAACCCAGTTGGGGTCCTCGGGAGATGCCCTAGCAATCTTAACAGCATTTTCGACAAGCGTTTCAATGTCACTTGGCTTTGACATCATTGCTCCTTGCACAGACAGCCTCTTCCCAATAACAACCCTCACAAACGCGCTTATAGATTCTCCGCTTAATACAGACTCCACACCCCTGCTATCTCCAGTTATAGACGTTGAATACTCTCTAACGATGTACACCTCAGCCTCCGATGCCCCTAGCTGCTCCGCTTTTCTAACACCATTTACAACCATGTCTATCAAGTCCATGTCTACTCACCACCCACAACAATCTTGGCCACTCTTACATGTGGCCCTCCATCACCAACTCTTGCAAGCTGGGATGATTTTCCACAACCACCAAAAACGCTTGTAGAAACCTTCAGATCGTTTGCAACAATCTCAACGCTCTTCAGAACATCTAGTATGTTGCCAGATACCGTAACACCTCTGACAAGCTTGTCAACCTCACCATTTTTGATTGTGTATGAGGGCCCTACACTAAATGTGAATGTCCCCATCGAAGGGTCTACCTGTCCCCCCATAGCCCCTCTGCCCCTCAGATATATCCCCTCGGAAACCCCTTCGAAAAGCTCCTCAACCTTTGCATCACCTGGAAGCATATAAAAGTTTGTCTGCCTCACAATAGCATTGAATGTTATGTCCTGTGCACGTGCATTTCCAGTCAGCTCGATTCCCAGCTCCCCAGCAACATACCTGCTACTCAAGTGCCTTCTCAAAACACCTCTTTCAACAACAACTGTCTGCCTCTTCTCAACACCTTCATCATCGTAGTATACGGGGTAGCCACCATCAACACGACCATCGTCAACTATGGTCACAAGCTCGCTAGCAACCTTCTCACCTATTCTACCCCTCAAAACAGATGCGTTATAGAGAACAAGGTCACCCTCAGATGCATGTCCAAA
This sequence comes from Ignisphaera sp., assembly GCA_038735125.1. Lineage (NCBI taxonomy): Archaea > Thermoproteati > Thermoproteota > Thermoprotei > Desulfurococcales > Desulfurococcaceae > Ignisphaera > Ignisphaera sp. The sequence continues at coordinate 188,249 of JAVYNU010000002.1, read as the reverse complement.
GGCCTCGTGGAGCATAAGTCCTATCAACTCATTGTCGATAACAGCTCTATAAACACCAGCCTTTGGGGCCCTGGCCTGAGAAGCCTTCACAGCAAGATCGTTCACCTCATCCACGAAGCCATGCCAATCAAATCTTTTAACATGCTCGTAACCGCCAACAAATGTTTTCTGGTCGTAGACTCTCTCCATAACTTCGCCAGATCTGGCAACAGCCATGTGGCTTAAGCCAACTGCTGTAACCTCGTTAAAAACCTCTACACCTCTGCTAGAAACAACAACCCTCCTATCCCTTTCACAAGCAAATCTAGTGACAGCAGAAACGATGTTGGAGAACCTCATGCTCCCAACGTTAAGGTCTCTAACAAGCGAAATCTTGTCGGAAGGATCAACAGCAAATGGGTCTTCAGCATAACCCGTTCTATAGAAGCCCTTCACACCAGAGACCTCGGCAAACCTCCGCGGCTTCGCAACATTTGCCAACGCCTTAGCGTTTTTGATGGCCCTATCAACAGCGTTTTCAATGCTGTCCAAAGACAGTGAGGATGTGTAGCTATAGCCTGTAAAACCATTCACAAAGACTTGTATGCCAATGCCAACAACCTTGGATATGCCATAGCTTCTAAGAACACCATTATCAAACACTATCAGTTCATAGCTCCTCTCCTGAAGCCTAACCAAACCCTCCTCAACACCTCTCTTTAGCACCCTATCCAAAACCTCTTTCCCAAAATCAATCGATATATCCGCAGACATAGATTCACAGCCTCCTCTATTACATGTAAAACACTGTACATAAATATAAAGCTTAGCCACCTCTCAGTCCAAATTTGATGTGTTGTGTGAAAGAGTTCTACAAGCTTGTTATAAAGGTTTTGAATGGCAGGGAAACAGCTTCTGACTATATAACACCTGCAAAAATGTATATAGAGCTGTGGCTAAGCGAGAGAAGCCTCAAGGGCTAGAAACAGTGGTTGGAAAATTCTGGAGGGACGCTGGCATAACAGAAATGGAAAAATCTTTACTATTCAAATTTTATTAGATCAAAAGAGTGTCTAGCAATCTTTATACCAATCCTAATTTCCTCACCAACATCCTCAGCATCAACCGCCTTCGCCGCACCCAGTTCAAAGCCAGCAAAATTGGATATGCCAAGCATCTTCTTGTTGACTACAAGACCAAGGTAGTTGTTATACAGATTGTTGTTCACTAAGGCGATGCTCCTAGACCTGTACACAACTACAGCTATATCCGAAGTCTCATTGGAATTGGGGTCACGAGCTCTAGACTCTATCTTAACGCCAATGAAACTGTATAGAGCGTCTCTTAGTGCCTGCCTAGCTATCTCTGGGAACTGGTGTAGGTATGCCAGAGAGTTTCTGGTTATGGTAGCGACAACCACTTTCGCATTTCCATGGTCAACCACGTAAATCGCTGGGTATTTCCAGCCCCTCTCATCAACACCATATAGAAGCACCCTGATGCTAGCACTTCTATCCATTTTTAAGACAGGGCCAAAGGCATATACATAAGGTCTTCTATGACTTCTATCAGCATAGGTTTTCCCATCGGTGAAGGCCACAGCTTCGACAACGCTATGAAGAATCGGCTCATCCATATCAGCACCCACAACACTAATAGCATCATAACCTAGAGCACCTCTGGCAATGCTCTCTGTTGCCGCGGCTGTTAAGACGATGTTAACCCCCTTCCTCAGCAGATCGAATATATCCACATATCTAAGAACATGTCTTTTCACCAAAACAACATCTCCTTGCCTCAGCTTGTCAATGGGCTTGGCTGTTAATGGTATTCCCATAGACCCGAGAACATCTTCTATGTATCCATCGTATGGATCGCTCCAAGTCGGTTGGATAGCTGGGGAGACAACACCGATCTTCTCCTCAGTCAACAGGTTTTCAACAGATCTTAGAAGAGGTAAGCTCCTCTCAACATGTGCTATATGCTCTCTTCTGCTCTCATCTAATATGAAGAGACTCTTCATATCATGCTTATACTCGTCAACGACAAAATCTATGTATTCTGTTCCCTGGAAAAATGTTATCTCATCGACTTTGCCTAGAAAGCTATACCACAGCTGCTCCTCAAATGTTTCTGGAGCCATTGTAGTAGGTATTCCAAGCCCATTGTACGAATCGAACCACGCGCCTCTGAGCTTCTCTCCCACAAATGCTCTTACATAGTCTATTATAAAAAGAGATCCAAATCTCTTTGTTCCCTCTCTAGACTCTGTACCAACATATATACCATCGAATATCTTTGCCATGAGTGGCAGGTCAAGACCTCTATGCAGAAAATGCTCGCGCCACTCAGCAACCTTCAAAACAACTCTAACATTGTTGTTAACAGCCTTGGCACTATTGTATATTCTCCTCGATACATTGGCTAGAAGAGTTTTTGAGTATTCTGACCACAGCCTCCTAACCTCGTCATCAACCATCAAAAGCCTTCTCAAACTAGATAGTGTTAGTGAAACACCAAATGATTTGTTGAGATATTCAACCCCTTCGTTGGAATAGCACCAGTTGGCCCAGAAATCATCGATTAGAACCTCGTCAAACACCTTAGCCTGCTGAGCAACAGCCTTTTCAAATAAGCCAACATTCCTCTCATCATCTATACAAGCACAGACACTCCAAAAATCGGCGTTTCTACCCATGCCAGGCCCCCAAGTACCTATAGCAACACCACCAGCAACCCTAAACTCCTTCTCAAACATGTCTCTAACTCTGGCCATCTCACCCTCGCTCAGCAGCTTACCGTCTCTATAGTTCTCAAGATAGACCTTCTCAAAACCCAAGCGCTTCAATAGTGAAACCAAAGCGTCAAACTTTCTCGAATCACGTAGTAGCGCATCTACAGAGGGGAGGGCAATGTACAAGGCGAGTTTTGTTCCCATGGTTTCACATTCTTGTATATGTCTTGGCTACCAATATTTTAGTGTTATCAAATTTAGGTAGTATTTTGCGGAGGTTAAAACCAGTGTTTAATATGGTATAAACACATATAAGCATATTTTAATAGAAATAAAAATCTAATCAATAGCAAAGTTTTTATAATTGTAGATCAAGATTTGGTTCAAAATCGGCGGATAGACATGCCTGAGAAAAAGCTTCCAACAGAGAATAGCAGTCTACTGGCTGGCACAAGAACTAGAAGCCCCGATATAACGCCTCTAAGCGGAATTTGCTCACTATGTATATACAGCTGCCCTATACTATGTGATATTGGCAAAGCCGCTTTCAGAGGCAGGGAGGTGCTGTATCCAGAGCCAGAAGAGTTCGGTGCGAGTACAGCAGCAGCCAACAAGGACTTTGGCCTAGACTGGTCAGATGTACAGTTGATGCCGAGACTATCCCAAGTGTTTGGTGTTGAGCCCATACCAGATAAGATGATATTTGAAAATGTCGATGTCTCCACAAGGTATGGTGGTGTCGATTTAAGAATACCAGTGTTTATAGCTGCGCTTGGCTCTACTGATGTGGCCAAGAGGAATTGGGATGGACTTGCATATGGAGCTGCGATATCTGGTACAGCAATGGTTGTTGGAGAAAATGTGTGTGGCATGGACAAAGAGGCTGTGTTTTCAAATGGCCAGGTTGTCAGCTCTAAGGATATGGAGTACAGGGTTAGGACATATAGAGAGTTTTGGGATGGTAGACATGGAGACATAGCCGTTCAGACAAATGTTGAAGACGAGATGATGGGGGTTGACATATATGCTGCATCTAAGCTAGAGGTGAACACAATTGAGAAGAAGTTTGGCCAGGGAGCAAAATCTATAGGTGGTGAGGTAAGGGTAAGCGATATTAATAGGGCTATAGAGCTTAAGAGAAGAGGCTACATCGTTATTCCAGACCCAGAAGACAAAAACGTTCAAGAGGCATACAAGCTTGGTGCTATAAAGACGTTTGAAAGGCATAGCAGAATAGCTAAGCCAGACCCGCAGCACTTCCTAGAGAGGATAGACAAGCTCAGATCAATGGGTGTTAAGAGGATATGGATAAAGACTGGCACATATAGACCAGCAGAAATAGCATTTGTTTTAAAGCTAGCCTCAGAGGCTAAAGCAGATGGTGTGACATTTGATGGTGCTGGCGGAGGAACAGGAATGTCACCAATACCAATGATGAATGAAAGCGGCGTTCCAACACTATACATGGAGGCCTGGGTTCTAAAAGCATGCAACATAATGAAGAAGAGGGGTATGCACATACCAGACATTGCAATGGCTGGCGGCTTCTCGAACGAGCACCAAATAGTCAAGGCCATTGCCCTCAGCAACTTTGGGGAAGGGCCATACGTTAAAGCAGTTGCAGTGGCCCGAGCACCAATAACAGCTGTCATGAAGTCAAAGTACTTCCTAGAGCTTGCCCAAAAAGGTGCGTTACCACCAGACTTCGCTAAAAGGTATGGCACAAAGCCAGAGCAGTTCTTCGTGGCAGCCCCAGAGATTGTGGCAAGATATGGAGCATCAAACTATGAGAAGCTGCTGAAATCGGGTGCAATAGGTCTATACACATACTTCACAAAAATTGCAGTAGGAATAAAGATTTTGATGGCTGGGCAGAGAAAGTATAAGCTGTGGCTGTTAGACAGATCGGATGTAGCAGCACTAACAGAAAGGGCTGCTAGGGTGTTGGGGATACCAACAGTAGATGAAGTAGACAAAGATGTGTTCGAGGCGATACTCTCCAAATAATCTTTTTTCCAACCCAATTATTCCTAGGTATCCACAGACACATCTCAAGTTTCATATCCTGATCAAATCAACCTCCACAACACCATTTCTACATGTAGCAACAGCAAACGCTCTCTGCACAGATTCATGTGGTCTCTTTACCCAGCACCCGGTATCGACAATCCTAAGTTTTTGTGAATGTACTGCTAAGTGGCTATGGCCATGAATAACCCAGTCGACGTCGCCGGTCTCAAGAATCTTTCTGAGAATGGTTCCTGTGAAAGGCTTAGAAAAAACTTTCAAAGTTATTGCATCAATTATGTGAGCGAATATACCATTCCTCGACGAATAGTCGCCATGCGTTATATACAAACTTCCAACACATCCGTCTACAGATAAAGCCAGCACCTCGGGAACCACCACAACTCTCTTGCCATTGAGTTGCCTCGATATTGGGCCAGTGGGCAGGGGCTTGATATCGTGGCTAGACGATGAGGGTACATAGAGAACATTTCTAATGTTCCCCACAAGAAATTTTTCGAGAAGATCGAAGATCTTGTCGCTGAATAGAGTTCTCTTGTCAAGCAAATCTCCAGCTATGACAAGTGTATGAAAACCACGCTTCGAAGCAATTCTAAGAACATCCTTGCCCAAACTATCTCTATTGCCTAGATGGATATCAGATACTATTAGAATGGGCAGATCGTCTCTGAAAAGCCTCAAATGATGTACTCTAAGCCTCCACAGCCTCACAATCCAAGGAAAGTTATGAGCTAACACTACAATAGACTCTAATAAAAATAGAGCTGAAGCTATTGGCAACAATATGTGTACACACATGTTGCAACCCTTTATAGTTATTTAAGAATACTGTCAATGTTAGAGGCTCTTTAGCTCATCTAAAGCCAGCATATCTAGGGAATTTTAGCGTATTTAGTGGGATTGGGGTGTTGAAAAGGTAGGCATATTCTCATAGCCAAGATTTTAGATGTGCTCCACATCGACTATGTACTCTTTGAATATCTTCTCAAACATGTTGTTATCGATTAGCGGTTTGTCAACATCTCTAGTTATGTTTGATTTGGCTGGGTGTATTGAGGGATACAAGGGGATTCTTTGCGAGTATCTCTCTTCTAGGGTGCTCTGGGTTTTGTCTATATAGAAGATCCCTATTGGTATTCTCTCTCCCCACTCAAAGCTTTTCTCAATAGCCTTGATCATCTTCTCTACTCTTTCCTCTGGCTTCTCCGCAACTGGATTCCACTCCGGTTGCTCATCCAGTTTATACACCCTCTTTCTATAGTACTCAGCTGTAAACACGTCATTGAATGTGACGCACGGCTGTAGAACATCTATAAAAGCAGCTCCTTTGTGCTCTATAGCCATCTTGATTAGATTTTTGAGGTGTTCACTATCAAATGCATAGCCCCTTGCCACGAACGTGTAGCCTGCTGAAATAGCCAGTGCTATGGGGTTTAGTGCCTGCTGGATATTCGGCTTGACCAAAGCCTTTGTCTTCACACCCATGGGTAGTGTTGGCGAGGCCTGACCCTTTGTAAGTCCGTAAACACCGTTGTTATGCATAATGACAACAATATCGAGGTTTCTTCTACCCAATGTGACAAAGTGTCCAGCTCCTATCCCCAGAAGGTCCCCGTCTCCACCGTGGACAACAACTGTTAGCTCTGGGTTAGCCAGTTTTATGCCTGTGGCGAAGGCGATTGCCCTGCCATGGATTGTGTGAACCCCGTTAACATTTACGAAGTGTGGTATTTTGCTTGAACATCCTATGCCAGAAACTATCACAGTTTTTGATGGGTCTAGCCCAAGCTCTTCAAAAGCTTTTACAACAGCTGTTAGAATACCGAAGTTTCCGCAGCCAGGGCACCAGTCAATCCATAGATCTGTTTTATAGGATCTAGGCACCATGCTTTAGCACCACCCTATCAACATTGTTAAGCAGTATTCTTTTGAGAGCGTCTACAAGCTCATCTAGTGTTATGGGTCTGCCTGTGAACTTGGCTACTGTTTTTCTAATCCTCATACCTGTGCCCATGGATATGAGCCTGGCTATTTGAACACCGTAGCTGTGTTCAACAGCTATAACCCTGTCTAGAGAGACTGAGGAGAGGATCTTCGAGACGTCATCTAGTGGGAAAGGCCACAGCAGTTTTAGGTTTAGGTAGGCCCCTTTCAAACCATCTTTTTCTAGAGTCTCTAGAGCATCTAGAGCAACCCCTTTAACGGATCCCCAGCCAACGACCAGGAAATCGGGTTTGTCAATGCCATGCAAACTGAATTTTCTCTCCGGGGGGAGTTCACGCAAAATAAGATCCATTTTCTCTATCCTCTTTGAGTACATAGAGACTCTATTCTCTGGATCCTCAACTATATGCCCAAGCTCATCATGCTCGTCGCCTGCATACCACATAACTGTGTCTGGCGTTCCTAGGAAAGCTCTTGGAGAGATTAGCTTGCTTAGATCAAACCTCTTGTAGTTTAGTCCACCGCTAGATATATCCCCTCTAAATATCTTTACCTTGTTAAGATCTGGGAGGGGAACAGTCTTCACGGTATTGGCCAAGAACTTGTCTAGAAGGTGTATGACCGGTACCTGAAATCTCTCAGCTATATTGAAAGCCTCTATAGCATCGTAAAAAGCCTCTTCATGATCTCCAGAGGCTATAACAACCCTCGCGAACTCTCCGTGCCCAGCAAACAAAGCGTTGAATAAATCGCTTTGACTTCCTCTAGTGGGCTGGCCAGTGCTAGGCCCTCCCCTCTGATAGTATGTTATCACCACCGGAACCTCGTTTGCACCTGCCCAGGAAAGCCCCTCAACCATCAAGTCAAAGCCAGGGCCGCTTGTGGCTGTAGCGCTTCTAGCACCTGTTAGAGCAGCACCTATAGCTGAGCATATAGCCGCTATCTCATCTTCTGTCTGCATAACTATTATAGGGCCAACAGAAACCCCGTCAACCTCTGAAAACTCGTATTTCTCTATAGTGAAGCTCTCGTCAGCAGCGGGTGTTATTGGATAGTAGCTTTGGTACCTAAGACCGCCCACAATCTTGCCCATGGCAACAACATCATTGCCTGTGGCAACCATCAACTTGCTGTAGCTATTAGAAGGCTTCTCAAGTGATGCCACACCCCTAAAGCTTCTCATACGCTCCTCGACAAACTTTAGCACATCCATGTTCTGAGCTACAAGATCTTCTCTACCAGCAAATTGGATAGAGAAGGACCATCTAATCGACTCTTCATCAAGGCCTAGAAGAACAGCTACAGCAGAGACTATGATACCGCTAACATATCTCGAAGCTCTTCTAGGATCAACCTTGTGTTTAGTCATAAGCGTTTTCAGAACATCAGCGAAGCTGATGCCGATAATCCCAGCGCCTTTACTGTCCCTAAGAAAATTCAGCACATCCTCGACTACAGGCTCTACACCAAGTCTCCTAAGCTCTTCTCTAACCCTATTCTTAGTCACATCCTCCATACTGGGTATCTCATCAAGCTTTTTCTGCAGAACCCCTGTATCGTAGATGACATACCCCCTCTCACCCAAGTCGTCTATATGGGTAAACACTGTTTCAGCATCCATGGCAGCCAAGATGTCGACGGGGTATCTCAGAGATCTGGGCAAAGACTTTGCAGACACATACATGTGGATATAGCTGTGGCGCCCTGTTATATTCGAGAAGTACTCTCTATCAGCTATGACACCATAGCCTCTCCGAGCTAGGGCTCTTGCCAAAACAGTCATAGAGGTTTCTACGCCAGCCCCCTGAGGACCCCCAAGAATCATAGACAAGCCTTCACGCGGCATTTGCTCAACCCTTAGCACTGTTATCAGTCAACAGAGTGAGCCTCCTCGGCCACAGCCTCATCTATAACTATCCCAGTAGAAACAAGGTGTTCTCTAACATGCTTCTCCAGCTCCTCAACATCGTGGATAACCTTCCTGCAATTCACACAATATAGCCACCCCTGCGCTTCTAGAGCTTTTTTAAGCTCATCAATAGAAGAAGGTCTGAAAGACTCGCAAACAGCAGGCTCTTCATAGAACCTTGTCTCTTTTTTGATGATGCAATAGCCTATATAAGGATAATAGATATTTGGTTTAAAAAATATGCATCTAGAACAAACATCTTTATCAGACATTGGCTAGCCCCTACTCAATTCTCTCGATCTTTATAGCGTTAACGGGACACACATCAGCTCCTGCCTTGGCGCAACTGTACAGCTCCTCGGGTATCTCCCCTATGGAAACACTATCATCTGTTTTAACACTATACTTTTCAACAACCCTGTTCTTCCCATTGTCAGACCCAAGCTCAAATATCTCAGGGCATGTAGCTGGAGCAGCACCACATGCAATACATGTAACTCTATCAACTACAACCCTATATCTAGCCATGGATACCACACCTCGTGTTCACCAAATAAAATCATTGGATCTTATATATAAATGTTTTTGTAGATACAGATTATGTTTCACAGTCATGAAAAGTCAAGCTCGTCTAAACAGCTATTGCAATATGTTTAGATTAGAACATGTCTAGGATTTACCACTACACCGAATTCGCTAAGCTTTGAGGCACATTTTTTGCAAAAAGCATCTCTCTTCATATCTACCTCGAAGACCGAGTTGCTGAAGTTCATTACACACCCAAATTGTTTGCAATGTTCTAATCCAAGTACGTGGCCTAGCTCATGTAGAACCTCTTTTCTTGTTCTCAACAAAAACAATTCTTTTGATTGTGTCTTCAGTCTCTGTAGAAACACCACAGCTCCCATATGTGGATATGCCACTCCAAAGACAAAGTTGAGCCCTTTTACATAGCCATCGGCATCTATGACTCCAAACACATATGTTTTCTCATATTTTCTTAGTGTAGCTATGTAGTCTAGAACCTCCTCAGCTCTATACTGTTTTCTGCGTTGATCGAATAGCCAGTCTGGCAGGGCTATATCGCGTTCATCAACTATCTTTAGATTGAGTATCTCTACAATTGCAGCTTCAACGCATTTCCTAACATCTATGTCTTCGGTTGTGTAGAAAACCTCTACACCCATTTCATACAGCCCTACAGCTATTTCATGTTTGGCGGGATCATAACTACAGGTACTATCGATAGGCATGCAGCATGGTCTGCAACAAGATCTTTGTACACATCGTATCTAAGCACAATGTTTACCATGTCTATGTAGTATAGAAATGGCTTTCCACTATCGCATGCTATCCTCCAATACCTCTTCTTATCAGCCTCTATAACACCTCTTCTACCATCCGAAATCTTCTCTAGAAGCTGTCTCGACACCCCCTTCTCAATGGCGTTTAAGACCTCTCCAACACTAGCCTCATAGAGGTCTAGAATAGTATAGTCAGCTATTCTCAGATGAAGCTTCCAAGAATTTGTATCCATATCTTTGCACACATTGACAACATCTGTCGAAATCTCTTTCAAATACCCAGAATATTTATTGCCTATGACAATAGCAGGCGATATATATGCTGATGATAGAGCCAAAAGCTCTACAACCTCTAGCGGAAGACCAGATGCCCTCCCCAACCTCTCTATAAAAATCTGGATAGAGTCTGTCGGAGAAACAAGCTCTCTAAATGGATTCCCATTCAAGTACCTCTCCAACAAACTCCTATACCTCTTAACAACACTTGGTACAATCCCAAGATCGCGATACCTAAACCGGTTAACAAGCCACATAACACTACTCCAAACACCATCCTCATCAATATCGGCTAGAACAACACCCCTCAAATTCTTGACAATTGCAGCATATCTAGCGAAACTCATAAAATACACATTCATGTATAGCAACAACAAAACTTATATCTTGTAGAGCAAATCACAACCTAAAACATGCCAACATACAATAGCCTTTTGATCAGGTCGGGGAGTTTCAATCACTGGTCATTCCGTCTTGAACTCATCATCTACAGCAATACCTTGACACAACATACTCTAATAAGCATTATCGAAAACAGCTAGATGTGTAGAGATCCTCAGCTGTTTTACTGCGGCCTCACCTTGGTTAGATCATATATCTGGTTATTTTCATTTGCAATGCCTATTAATGCTATGTATCCTCTTCTCCCAGTCTCTACAGCTGCCACCTTGTATACATGGTTTTTCGGTATATCGCTATAGCTTTTGACTGTGATAACAGCTGTGTTTATAGGGAGAACAACATATGTAGAGTCGTCTATTTGATATCCCAGATTCTTCAAATTCTTTATGTGTTTCTCAAGATTCTTGATGGGCTCAATATATGTTGTTTTCCATAGCCATATCTTCAAAATTGTGAATAATGCTATGATAGGTGTTAAAATAATCAATGTGTTTAGCAATAGGCTAATGCTTTTCAGTATATATGAAAAAATTATGACGGCTATTATAATTGGTGTGGGAGGCAAAACCACGAAGATTATCATTGCCCTTAGAATCCTCTTCTCAATATCCTCGATGATGCCCATTTTAATCAAGAGAAATATATGCTTTAAAATATTAAAAATTTTGATTGGAAAACAGCTGCTGTGATGATGGCTGTGAACACTGATTGATATGTGATGAGGTGTTTCAAGGCTGATGAGCACTACTTTACCTGCTTCAGTACTGCAATTCCCTTTTCCATTCTTGGTCTAACAGCTATTGTCTCCCATATCCTCAGTTTGTGATAGCCGTTTTCAGGTCCGAGATAGTCTATTTTTGTATCCACGCCAACGACAACATCTAGAACATATGGGTTGGCAGATACAAGTAGTGCTGTATCATCTGGTAGTATCGGTGTGGCAACAACTTCTTTCACAATGCCTTTAATCCTTGTTATCTCCATCACGCCTGTCCTTTCGTGAACAGCCAACAGCTTTGCATATCTAGCAGGACTTACGAATAATATGAATGGCTCTCTAACACCACCTCCAAGCATTTTCGATATAGCTTCTGAAACCTCTCGCAGTGCTTGTCCTGGCTCGTCCCAGCTACCAATATCGAGTTTTATAGTGTTTGAGAGCTTCAGCAGCTTTTCGAGTATGAATCTATCCTCCATTGAGGCGAATTCTACAGCAGCTCTATAGCCATCGCCAAGCTCTGTAGGAAGCTTGTAGACCTCTCCATAGTCAACAGATCTCTGCGAAACCTTAAACTCAACGCTTATCTCCTCCAAGGGTATCACAACTCTGGTGCCAGAGCCAACAGCCTCTAGCGGAACTCCGTCAACACCTCTGCCAACAACTGTTACAGGCAGGTACTTTCTAAAGATCCTAACAGAGTCAACAGTCTTTGCAATAACATCCAAAACACCCTTCCACACATCCTCAGAGCCATTATTTGGAGGATCCTTAACTTCAAGTCCAGTTAACCTACTGACCTCTTCAGCACCTTTTCTAAGCTCCTCAACCTGCTCGCTATCCAAAGACTTTAAAACCGCTAGAAACTCGCCAACATGTGTTTTCTCCTCTTTGGCAATGTCCTCGAAAACCTTTCTAATCTTCTCGTCTTCAATGGCTCTGGCAAGCTGTAGATAGAGGTTGATAGCGTCAAGCTCGGCTATTACAGCAAGCCTAAGAGCCTCTGCAACCTCTTCCCTAGTCAGCTTCCTGCCAACAGGCAAGTCGAGTGGGTGTTTGGAAAGCATGTACAGCACCAAAGAGTTAAGGGCGAAGTATCTATATAAACTTTGCTATACTGAATACTCTATCTCTAGGCGATTTTCTGTGGCTACAGATTTGCTATACCAAAAAGATAGCTACCTGAAAGAGTTTACAGCAACTGTGAAAAGAGTTGATAAAGAGGTTATAGTCTTAGATAAAACAGCTTTCAACCCTCGAAGCGGTGGCTTGGAGCACGACACTGGCTATATCTACAAGGGCAGTAAGGGCTATAGGGTTGTTAAAGTTGTCATGGATAAGGATAGTGGCGAGGTTCTACACTATCTAGAGTCCGAAAACCACGATATTGTTGCCGGTGATGAGGTTAGAGGTGTTATAGACTGGGATAGGAGATACAGAATAATGAGAATGCACACAGCTGCACACATACTCTCAGCAATTATGTATAGAGATTATGGAGCGCTGATTACAGGCGGTAACATAGACTCAGAGAAAGCGTATGACGACTACAGCTTGGAGCAATTCAATCCAGAAATATTTAAAGATGCTGTGAATAAAGCTAACCAGGTTGTTCAGCAGGGGATCGAGGTCAAGATATACTGGCTGAAGAGGGAAGAGGCTATGAAGATACCGGGGATAGTGAAGCTAGCGTCTAGAATGCCGCCTGAGATAGATGTTCTCAGAATAGTTGAGATACCAGGGGTTGACATACAAGCAGATGGAGGGCCTCATGTGAGAAACACGAGGGAGATAGGGGAGATAGTCTTTCTGAAGGCAGAAAACAAGGGAAGAAACAAAAAGAGGTTATATTATACTGTCAAACCGTGACAAACCAAATAGAGGATAGTCAAACACACGATACTGTGTCGCTAAATAAATTGCAAAGATATTGTCGTAGAAGCTTTGGGCAAATCTAAGCTAATTTCATATACTCTTCCAATATCTTTATAACCTCGCCCACACTTTTACATTGCTGAAGCTTTTGGGCAAGCATTTTAGCGCCTAGCGTTTCAGAAAGCCATTTTGGTAGATAGCCCTTCTCTATATGTCTCATAACATCCTTTTCTGGTATAAAACCATGTTTTATCGCTATATACAGTTTTTCAATGCTATCTATTTTCAGTGGTAGCGGAGAATCCTTCTCGTCTGTGAATATATATGCAAGTCTTTCCTCAACAAACTTTTTGGCTGTGTCAAAAGCCTCCATATATATTGTTGCTTTGTCAGAAACCACATACTTGTCATATCCGACCTCTCTAATCAGACCCTGCCTCAGCATCTCTCTTACATACCTCTTTGCAGTGTTGGGAGATATGTTACCTCTAGAGATGAGGTCTTCAAGGGAGAACTCCCTATCTTTAAATGGGGCGATAATTTGGATAAGCCTCTTGATTGTTATAACCATATACAGACCCTCTACCCAGTAGTACTGTGTGTTCTCCACATTTTTAAATCTTTTAGTAGTAGAAGCATTAAACCGGTATACAGCGTTGTCTGCTTGGGTTGGCTAAAATGCGATTTGATTACGAGGGCTGTGTAGACATAATAGTTACTTGTAGGCTTGGCATGGAGAGGGTAGTAGCCTCATACATAGCGGAGCTGGATCCCAATGCAAAGGCTGTTCCAGCCCCCGACAATTTCATGGGTCTCGTCATCGTCTATGGCGTTAGGGACAAGAGCGTTTTTGCAGAAGAGATTAGAAGAAGGGTTCCAGAAGCAGAGAAAATCTATACCGTTTTAACATGTTCGAAAGCCGATGTCAATAGCATTGTAGATGCTGTGAAAAGCGTTGTGAAGAACCTCATATCCCCTAGCGACAGCTTTGCTGTTAGAACAACTAGAAGGGGCACACACAGCTTCACAAGCATAGATGTCAATGTGGCTGTCGGGGCAGCTGTAAAGGAGATGACCAATGCTAGGGTGGATCTGGAGAACCCTGATAAGGTTATTGTGATTCAGATAATCAAGGACTACGCATATATAAGCATTGTCCCAGGCAGCGAGTTCTACAAGAAGATGAAGCCCTATAAATACCCCATGTACAAAATATTCAACAAGCTTGTTGTTGCTCACGAGCCATATCTAGGCCCCGCCGATGCAGCATACACATTTGGGACTAGAATAGGTAGGGAGGTGCAGACCTACGAGGTTGGAGAACTTGTTGTAGCACCAATAGGCCCTGTCGATGCCCACAGCCTATACAACTTTTTGAGGGGGCTGTTCGAAGGGATAGAATCGAGATATGAGATACAGAGAAAGAGCTATGGAAGAGAGGTTGTGAAAACCAAGGTCGTGGTCCAAGACATGTACCAGTTCGTCAGGTCGAGAATAGGCGAACCGCTAATAATATTCGAGCCAGAGGGAGAGCCCATTTCAAGGGTGTCAAACGAGGTTGCAGAATTTGTAATGAGCTCGCTGAAAAAAGGGAAAAGAATCAATATCATGATTGGCGCTAGAGAGGGTGTTCCAACAAGCCTCTTCAGATACGCAAACTTTGTACTAGATGTGGCGCCCGGCATAGTGATTTCAACCGAGTATGCACTCTCATCAGCCCTAATAGCATTGACAACAATTCTGCATGAAAAGCTTGTTGAGGAAAAAGAGCAAATAGCTTGATTTAACTATGTTGATATGCTTCACCATATATAGCATCGTCCTTATTCCGCCACCATATACCTCAGAGGCGATGCTAAACATGCTTTGTCTATTCGATCACCAAACCAGTGTCGCTTTGGTCTAAACAAAAAACTTTAACTGGCACTTTAAGTGAGACCACATAGTCTAACCACATTCTAACATTTTTAAGCTACTAAATGGTTTTCAAATTAAAATGAATTTGTGTTTCCAATAACTGTATTACTAGAGCTTTGGAGAGAGTTCCATAGAAGTTTATAAAACTGCCTCAAGAAATTTTAACTGGGCTTGAAAGAATGAAGGTATCAGATGTTGTGAAGATAGCGGCTAGAGGCGTTTATGACCAGACAATTAACTGTGTTAAGTATAATCTTCGCTGTTTAGACCCCCCATGCCTGACCTCGGGTATGCTAGATAGCTATGGACTGCACAACTATTCTGCAAAGACAAGTTTTTGGAGGGCTGTAGAGAATATTATAAGCAAGTACAACGGTGTTGAGATCTATCGCAGCAAATTCGGCTCTTTCAAACTGTTTCTCCATCACGGTATTGAGGAGGCGTATAGAATTGAAAATACGAACATATATGTTGATGCGCTTGACTGCGATCTTGTCAACTGCGGTATTACTCCTAGAAGCCATGTTCTGAGGGTGTATCTCGAGGGTGCATATAGCGATAGAGTTGTTCTGAAAATCAATGTAGTGACAATGACTAAGATAGCTATTTCCGAAAACCCATACTTCAAGGACTGTCTAGAGGTGTTTGCCTCAGATCCGCTATCACCAGCATCGATACTCACTCTAACAAAATGTATTGCAGCTACACTGCACAGACACCAGAGCATATATGAGATACTCTTTGCAAAGAAGCCGAGGAGCGCCATGGATATAATCAGGCAGTCCCCGCTAATAAGAAGGTTTGCAGATATATATAAGGAATTCGAGGAATCTGCATAGCATTGTTTAAAAATGGATGGTATTGGAAAATTTGCTATGTGGTTGAGGGAGCAACCTTACTTGCAATCTTTTTTGCAACCTCAATAAATGTTTCGAGCAATTCTCTATCAAAGCTCTTCAAATATTTGATTATCTCCCCCCTGTTTATAGCTTGTGCCAGCTCCGGTTTTATCGGTATCTCAGCAAGTATTTGAATGTCCTCTGCACTGTATTCGCCAAATATTTTGTGGATGGTTCCGCAAACCGGGCATCTAAAGTAGGCCATGTTTACTATAGCCCCTAGAAGATCTATGCCAACCCCCTTCAGGAACTCCCTAGCCTTTTTAACAACATGGAGAACTAGGTCACCTGGTGTCAGAACTAGGACAGCTCCCTTGACAAAGGGTTTGAGGAACTGGGCTATTGTCAAATGCTCGTCTCCCGTCCCAGGAGGCATGTCAACAACCATAAAGTCTCTGTAGCCCCAACTAGTTTTAGATACAAGCTCGAGTATAGCCCTAGTCTTTAAAGGGCCCCTCCAAACAATGGGGCTCTCTCTCGACGGTAGCAAAAGCTCGAATGAAGCCACTGCAATACCGTCTACATCTAAAGGTACTATGCTCCCATCTATTGAGGCTCCCATAGACCCTGACTCGACACCTAGCATCCAGGGAATGCTAGGCCCATGTATATCCGCATCGAGTATAGCAACGCTATAGCCAAGCTCTCTAAAAGCTATTGCCAATGCCGCTGATACAAACGACTTTCCAACACCACCCTTCCCACTCATAACTGCAACAATGTTCCTAACATCTTTAAGATTTCTGAGATCTGCTCTCATCATATATCTTCCAACCCTACAGCACGAAACTCTACCACAAAATATTAAGCTATTGCAATGTGACACACGAACACATAATGTTATTATCTGGAGATGTGAAACCTATCCAGGGTCAAAACCAATGAAAAAAGCTAGGATTAGAAAGAAAAGCAAGGCTAGACCATTAATCATATCCTTGATAGCAATAATAGCTGTTATCGCAGTCATATGGATTCTTCTCTCTCTTCATAACACAGCTAACACAACTAACAACGCATACAAAGCTTTCTGGCAAGCTTTGGTAGAAGCAGAACTGTCAAGCAACATACAAGAAAGCCTTGTCTATGCAGTTCCACATATCGTTATAGTGAACAACAATACTGTAACAGCAATTGAAATAGGTGAAATAGTGAACAAAACCTTCTGGGACTCTATATTGTCTTTACAAGCCAAGAAGAGCGCTGGAGTGGTACAGATACCTGTTTATACTGGACAGACTGTAATAGGTTATGTGAATATAAATGAAAGTAGGTTAAACGAATTGCTGAAGAGTATTGTAAGTGGAAGCGGTCCGCACATTATAATGTTCGGTTTGACCACGTGCCCTCATTGTCATAACATGTACACATTCTTTAAGCAGAATTATGCGGGTATTTTCACTGTTTACTGGCTTGACACCAATAAGGTTGAGTATTGAGCTATGTTTTTATGATAGGCTTTGCCCAAGACCCCTTAAGAACCCATAGTAAAGAGGCTATGCCTGAGAATATGTTGCTCAATGCAAATGCAATCCATATTCCTGTCGATCCTAGTGACAGCGACAAGATGTATCCAAAACCTATTCTTATTACCCATAGCCTTACAATACCGATTATAGTTGGGTATACTGTGTGTCCAGAGCCTCTCCCAACAGACATTCCGACGAAGAACAAGCCAAAGAATGGCAGGGTTAGAATAGCATAGTTTAAGAAGTTTTCTGTTTCAAGGAATATATCGTCTGCTAGCGGATCGTTATTTGATAGAAACAAGGATATTATGTTTCTCTTAATTAGATATGCGATTAACGCTCCCAAACCGACACTTAAACCGACCAAAACATTGGATTTGTTTGCATACTGCTTGGCCTTCCCAATTTGCTGAGCACCAAGACACTGACCAACTGTAATAGCTGTTGCCTGTGTTAATCCGAACAAAGTTGCATCGGCAACATCTATAACTGTAAACCCGATTCCCCAAGCAGTTGCCGAGACAACGCCAAACATGTTAACGAGTCTAAGCTGAAATGTAAATGCAAGTGAGTTTAGGATGTTCATCAGAAGTATTGGTCCTCCAACACGAGTTATCGATTCTATCCATGAAGGCTCTATATTCTTTGTAAACATATTTTTTATAGCTGGCAACCTCTTTATCGTTACATAGACTAGTAGTGCACTTCCAGTTGCACGAGATATAACAGTTGCTATAGCAGCTCCAGCCACACCCATCTGAGGAAAAGGGCCTATTCCCATAATCATTAAAGGATCTAAAACAATATTTATAGTAGCTGAAACGCCGTTTACTATAGAAGGTGTCTTTGTATCTCCAATACTTTGAAGAATTGTTGAAAAGCATATACCGAAATAGCTTGCCGCAAGATCTAGTGATATTATTCCAGAATAGGTTAAAACATCATTGTAGATTTCTGGGGGTACAGAAGTTATAGAACCAAATATCAAAGGTCTAAGCAAATAATATGAAAACCCAAAGAAACTCCCTAAAGCAGCCGAAACTGTGATATACTGCCTAGAAATTCTAGCGGCTTCTTCAAACATTTTAGCGCCAATATACTGCGAAATCAATGTCTGGTTTGCAGCACTCAAAGCCATTGCAAGAGCCTGAAAAAGAAAGAAAGTTGGCCAAATCTGCCTAGGGATGCTTACAAGAATAGGAGAGTACTGGGAAAGCCAATAGGCATCTGCTAGATTATAAGATATATTGACTAGTTGAACAACGATAAGAGGTGCGCCAAGCAATATAAGCATCTTTGTTACAGGGCCGTTCAGGATTCTATCTCTGTAGATGCCAAGCCTCTCACTACCATCCATATATATATATCACCACAACCAGTGGTTTTAATAGGAATCGTTTCGCAACCTTGAGCTATATTAAAGACTTTATGTTACAAAACCTAGAGCTAAATTTTTATATATTGCTATAGCCTCTTCTCAAAATCATTAATATTATGGTTTGCACTATATCGTTTTGAATTTAAGAACATTCCATAACTCGTGAAGTAAAAATAAAAAATGAGATTAAAATTATGAATCAAGAGTTTATGCGATATTACACCTATAGTAATTCTGGCGGTATTTGAACCTTCGTAATATGGAGTACAGGCTTTGGTTTGTAAGGTTCTTCAAGATATCTTATCTCATCTTCTTTAAGCTTTATATTTAAAGCTTCAACATCTTCTTCTAGGTGCTCTACTTTAGAGGTTGCTATTATTGGGATGACATCTTTGTGTAAAAGCCATGCCAATGCTATTTGTGTTGGTGTGGCACCTTTATTTTTTGCTATCTCTATAACTCTTTTGAGTATTTCAGCATTTTCTGGCGGCTCTACATAGATCTTATACCAATAGCCAACACCTGGTCTAAGCCGTTCTGGAGCATCTGGCGGTACAACTATTTTTCCATCCTTAAAGTATTTACCAGATAGCACTCCTACAGCAGTTGGTGAGTATGCCATATATGCTATATTATGAGCTTTGCAAAATGGTATTATCTCCCTTTCCTCTTCTCTATAAAGCAAATTATATGGCGTTTGAATACTAACAGGTTTCTCATATCCCTTAAACTCAGCCACAAAGTACATTTTAGCGAATTGCCATCCCCACATACTAGAAGCTCCAATGTATCTCACAAGACCTTGTCTAACTAAGTCAGTTAGTGCTGAAAGTGTTTCTTCGATAGGTGTTGTATCATCCCATCTATGAATCTGATACAAATCTATATAATCTGTTTTAAGTCTCTGTAAAGATTCTTTAACAGCTCTCATAATATGTTTTCTAGACAACCCCCAATCATTGATGCCTGAACCTATCTGAAAGTAAACCTTTGTGGCTATAACTACCTCCTCTCTATCAAGTCCCTGCACAAATTCGCCCAATATTTCCTCTGACTTACCTCTTGAATACACGTTAGCTGTGTCAAAGAAGTTTATTCCGAGATCCCAGGCCTTCTTCAAAACCTTGAAAGCCTCCTCCTTTCCAACAACCCATCCACCACCACCATGAGTCTGAAGCTTGGGATCACCAAATGACATCGTTCCTAAGCAAAATCTGGAAACTTTTAAACCAGACCATCCAAGACGGGTGTATTGCATAGTTTCCTCACCTATTAATATAGCTAATAGTTAATAGACTATATCATACGTTTCTTGTATAAATGCTTAAATTTTCATTATATCCCTATTTAAAATAATAAAATGATGAATTTGGCACGTGACATTAATGTCGTTAACAATAATATTATTTATAATCTCAACATTGTTGGCCTTTATCTTAATACTATATGGATTCAACATTGCTATAGCAATTGGATTAGCCATACTGGTATACTCCTTGCCTTTGCAGGGTCTGGAAATAATAGAAATAATTAAAGATTCTTTCAATTTGATTCTTCTAAACACAGTTTTGTCTCTTATACTAGCGATGTTCCTGGCCGACTTATTTAGATCTAGTGGCATAGGCAATAAAATGGTTGCTTCTCTAGAGTCTCTCAGCCCTAGATTGGCAGCTTTTTCTGTTCCTGCAATCATAGGTCTTCTTCCAATGCCTGCTGGCGCCTATATTTCAGCAACCATTATAGATCCTCTATACACTAATTGCAAATTGGGTTCTGAAGATAAAACATTTCTCAACTATTGGTTTAGACATGTTTGGGTAACTGTATGGCCGCTTTACCAGGTTGTTATACTAGCTTCAGCTATACTTAATATGAGCTTTAATGATATACTCTATTACAATTGGCCGATATTTGTCGGAGCCTTAACCAGCGGATTGATAAAGTCAATGCCTATTATGCTTGCATTTAGTGGTAATTGTATCAAGAGAGAAAAGCATAGGAGTTATAGTGGATTACTCTATCTGTGGCCCTTCATAGTCATAGCGATACTGGTTATGGTTGTGAAGATGCCTCTTCCATTATCGCTAATAACAACAATCATCTTATTTATTGCTATCCATAAGCCATCAAAATACGCAATTAAGAATGGATTGAAGTATTCAATTGATCCAACGATAACAATGCTCATAATAGAGTCATTGATATTCAGCAATGTAATAGAAAGATCCGGTTTATCAAATCAACTAGCTCAGCATCTATATCGATACGCTGATATAGCTGTTTTTGCAATACCATTTCTAATGGTTATTGCCACGGGATTTGAATTCACATTTGCAACACTTGCCTTCCCATCTATCCTTCCACTATTGAAAGGCTATAGAATAACACTTGCCTTTCTCGGAGGCTTCACAGGCGCTATGTTATCACCTTCGCATGCATGCTTCGTGCTTTCAGCCAAATACTTCAAATCGAGTTTGGTTAGCGTATACATAAAACATCTGATACAATCAATTGTTTTGACAATAATAATTACATTGAGCATAACAATCTTATTGATGATTTGATGATATAGAATTGATTAGATCATTCAATAGCATCTACGGACCATGTCCATGATATGCCATAAAGTATTCGCTGAAAACAAAAAAGCACAAATATAGGGGTAGCTATAACGATTATAGTAGAACTGCTTTTGGTGTTTATAATGAGCAGAATCCTTATATTCGCATATAATGCCGGTTATAGGCATAACTATATATCAACTGCCATAGAGGTTTTAACGAGGCTGGGTGAAGAGTCTAGGCTTTTCAGAGCCTACGCCACAGAGGATCTAGAGGAGTTCAACCTGGATGTGATTTCAGGTTTCAGCGCTATTTTATTTCTCACATCGGGGGAGATCCCCTTTTCAGAAAAACAAAAAGAGTTGCTGATAAACTTTGTCAGGGATGGGGGCGGGTTTGTAGGCATTCACAACGCTGCTGACACCCTCTATAGCTATCCCCCCTACGGCGAGATGCTTGGAGGCTATTTCCACTCACATCCATGGACACAAGAAGCCGTTTTCATTGTCGAGGACTCTAAGCATCCATCTACAAAACATCTTCCAAAGACGTTTAGAGCCTTCGAAGAGATATACCTGTTTAAGAACTGGCTTGGTAGAGAGAAGACACATGTGCTCATAAGCCTAGACACAACATCTGTAGACATGGGCAAGGCACCCAAAGAAGTTTCTGACTATCCCATCGCCTGGTGCCACAGATACGGAGGTGGAAAAGTCTTCTACACGGCTTTTGGCCATCAGACAAAGAGGTGGAGGGAGGAGTGGTTCCAAAGGCATGTTCTAGGGGGTATTGCATGGGTTTTAGACAAGGAGATATAGCCAAGCAAATGAGTTTATATTCCAAATAGTGCAGAAGGTATTCGGTGATTCTACTTGGCCTACAACGCCATTGGGAAGAGGGTCAGGCTCTCAAGAATATTGAGAGATGGAAAAGCAGTTGTATTCGCATTTGATCATGGTGTTGAGCACGGTCCAAAGGACTTCCCACCTGAGCACATAGACCCTAGGGTAATACTCAAGAAAGTTGTTGACGCTAGTGTTGATGCTGTCATGCTCCTACCTGGCATGGCTTATCTAACCCACGAGGTTTGGGCAAATAAAACAGCTCTAATTGTCAAGGTAACCAGCAAAACCAATCTGAGGCCAGAGGATCAGAGGATGCTCCAAAGCGTCTTTGGCTATGTAGAGGATGCTGTGGCGCTTGGCGCAGACGCTGTTGCCGCAACTGTTTATTGGGGCAGCCAATACGAGGATGCCATGCTGAACATGTGGTTTAGTGTGAGAGAAGCTGCTGAGAGATATGGGCTGCCATGTCTTCAGCTGGCATATCCGAGGGGGCCAGCTATAAAGAATATGTATGATGTTGAGATTGTTAAATACGGTGTTAGAGCGGCTATTGAGAGTGGCGCTGACTTGATCAAAACCTACTATACAGGATCGAAAGAAACATTTGAAGAGGTTGTGAAGGTTGCTGCAGGTATACCCGTGCTCATGAGTGGTGGCCCCGCTAGGGAGAAGCCAATAGAGTTTCTCAAAGATGTCAAGAATGTTATGGAGGCTGGGGCCAGAGGCGTTGTTGTGGGGAGAAATGTTTTCCAGCACAAGAACCCGGCTGGGATGATAAAAGCCATAATGTCTATTGTTCACGAGGGTAAAGAGCCGGAGGAAGCCATAAAATATGTTGAGTAAGAGGACTTTGTGATGCAGCCAAGATACGACCTGGTCACTGTTGGGCATGCCCTCGTCGACATTAGAATAGTTGTCGAAAGGTTTCCAGGGCCAGATGAGGAGTCTATTGTCCTCAGCCAGGTTTGGGGTGGCGGAGGCTCGGCTGTGAATGTTGCTATAGACGGCTGTAGGCTTGGTCTAAAAACAGCTATAGTAGCTAAAATAGGTTTTGACAGTTTTGGGAGGATTATAGTAGATGAGCTTCTCAGAGAAGGTGTTGATATAACGGGTCTGAGAGTTTCCTCAAAGGGGCAGACAGGATTCACAATAGTTGTCATAGACAAGAATGGCAATATAACAATGTATGGCTTCAAAGGTGTTGCAGAAGAGCTTGAGCCAAGCGATGTGGTAGACGATGTTATTGCAAACACACGCTATATCCACATAGCCAGCTTGAGGGTTGACACATCTCTTAAAGCTATTGAGATAGCTAAAAAGAATGGTGTAAAGGTTTCTTGGGATCCTGGAAGAGTGTTATCTAGAAAAGGGCTAAAAGAGCTCGAAGCACTTGTGAAACAAGTTGACATTGTTTCGCTGAACAACCACGAGGCCGCTGCTCTAACAGGTACAAGCCCCGACAACTACAGAGAAGCGGCAAAGATCATCAAAGGTCTTGGGCCAGAGCTTGTTGTTGTAAAGCTTGGGCCAAGGGGTGTCTACGCACTTGGAAACGGCATTGACGAAGAGGTTCCAGCTGTAAGGGTAGACAAGGTTGTTGACACAACAGGTGCTGGAGACGCGTTTGCAGCAGGCCTCATAGCAGGGCTTGTCAGGGGCTATTCAACAAGAAAGGCTATTCTATATGCAAACGCTGTTGCTGCTCTGAAGATAACTAGGCTGGGATCCCACGAAACCCCTAGACACGAAGAGGTAGTAGACTATATCTGGGAGGCCACATAGAGCTAAACAATTTTTGAATGCTATGAAGACAGAATCCTTCTGGCTAGATGCGGAGCGACATGGGATAGCAGCTCCCTGTTTCTCAAGACCCTCACCAACTTCTTTTCATGGTTTTTCAGAGGCTTTGAAACCTCTCTTGGATAAACAGAAACATCGTCGCCGAAAAGCCTAGAGTATCTTTTGCTAACATCTCTCAGCAAGTCAATTTCCTGCGAAAAGCTTGTAGATTTGGTGCCAGACTCTACAACGTGTCTATAAACATCGTAGAGTGTTAGCCGGATAGCAGCATCTCTCAAGAGGTGTGCCCCGCAGCAATCGCTAGCTGTGTGAAAATCGAATAGACCTTCCTTACATGTTGCAAACGCTATCCCATGCTTTTCAAGCTCTCGACTAAGAATATGATATATGCCCTCAACTATTTTCAGAGAAGCTCTTGAAACAGGCTTTAAACCGTCTACTTCCCTGATGCTATAGCCCTCAAAAACAATGTTGGTTATGCCTAGCCTTCTGAGCAGATCCCCTATACCACTACTCTCAAACCTGATTGTTTCTACAATAACGTGTTTAACCCCCACTTCCTTGGCTAACAAAGCAAACTGCTCTATGTCCTCTCTAGTCGATGGTGATGCAAATGGTATGAAAGGCGATAAGCGAATAGCTATGGGGACATCGGTAGATCCAAGCTCTTTGACTGCATCCAGCCTCTTTATAGGATCTGGTGCAACAGGTTCTAGAACCCTTGCCACGCTTTCTCTAAGTACTGAAACAGATATTTGTAGTATTGCCAGCCTCTTGTCCAGTAGTCCAAGCAAATACTTTTTTATGGGGTCATAGGCAAAATACACACTCTTAGTGTTTATGATGAGTGGGTATTCATAGTCGCTAGCCACACTAAGCATTTTTTCAGAGAATCTGTAGAGTTGCTCGTGAGGAGGGAAAGGGTCTACAAGGGTTGAGAGCCTAAATGGGATAGGCTTCAAACCTCTTCTATAAACCTTTTTGACGAATGATCTGAACATGTCTAAAGCTTTGTATCTAGGGTAAACAATATTTGTAGGGGATTTCATATACCATCTAGCGTAACAGTAAACGCATTTGAATGGACATGTTGTGTAGGGCTCTAGCCTAAGTACTGTGTAGCAGAGAGGTGATATGAAGTTGCTGACATTTATAACAAGTTCTGGCATATGCTTACCCACATTATATGGTGGTTCAAGATCGTATAACCGTCCTTGAAAAGTTAAAATAGTTGGTGGTGTTTGCATTGATAAACTTGTTGAATAAATTTAAATTGTCCTCGACCCCACAGTATTGTTGTGGGTGGTGGCAATGGCTAGCAGGATGGTGACAATAGCAGTTATAGTAATAGTGCTTGTGATAGGGTTTGCCGGAGGCTATATGTACAGCTCTCTCACAAGCCAGCCAACAACAAAAACAGTTGTTTTCACAACCCCTGTCGAGCATAGATATACAGAAACAGAGACTGTGACCCTCACATCTATAGAGACTCTAACCACATTCCTGCCAACAGAGCTTAGTGTGACGCAAACTGTGACACAAACCTTTTATTCCACATTCACAAAAGAGATGGCTACGACTATAACATATACTGTGGTGGGTACAGTGACAAAAACAGTTGCCCAGGCAACCCAGATAGTGCTCAGCTACCCATCGAAGCCGTCAGCAGAGCTTGACCTCAATGGCGATGGGGTTACAGATCTATTTGCAGAGGTTAATCCATGGAATCTAAACAGCTATAAAGGTGTTCAACAGATGGTAATAGACCTCATCAAAAGAGAGTTTAGAACAGAGATAAACATTACAGATGCAAACCCGCGGCAGTGGACCAACGGATACCCTGAGATCTACATAGGCAGGAAGCCATGGGGTGGAAGATACGCCAATGGATTTGGAGTGCCATTCCCAATGAAGATAAGCAACATGACACCGTTCACAATATCTTTCTACATATGTGTTGAGAGAATAGACCCCTCAATGCCATTCAACATAGCGGCTGATGCATGGATAGTAAGAGAGAGCGTTGCCCTAAAACCAGCGACAGCTCCGGCAAAGGGAGATGTAGAGATAATGGTCTGGGTCTATAGACAGAACCTCAGCCCAGCAGGCAGAAAGGTTGGGGAGGTCACAATACCAATAGTAATCAACGGAACGAGGACAAACGCAACATTTGAGGTTTGGAGACACGATAGTGTTGAATGGGGCGGCTGGCAATATATAGCTTTTGCCCCCAAGGGCTGGGGAGTCAAATGCGGGCAGATCGCCTACGACCCAACACTCTTCGTACAAACCGCTAAAAATTATGCAACATTCAATATCACAGACTACTACCTGCTGGACTGGGAGATAGGAACAGAGTGGGGAACAATGTCATCAAATGGGGCAGCAATGTTTGAGTGGGTCATAAGAGACTTTGTTGCTGTGCCAGGGGCAACTATATAATTTTACCAATAGCTATACGATTTAGACTCGAAAACCATTTAAAACTTTTTATTTTATTACATTGTACTACATTATTTGGTGAGAGGAATGCGTTTTGTTAGAAGGGTTGGTCCTGGAACTAGGTTGAGGGGTAGGGTTGTGGCTATTATTGCTGCTAATGAGTTTGAGGATGTTGAGCTTCTCTATCCATTTGTTAGGCTTAGTGAGGAGGGTGCTGAGGTCATAGTAATTCCTGTTAGAAAAGGTTTGCATCCAAGACCTGCTGACCCTAGCAAACCTGTTACTGGTAGGTATGGAACTCCCATCCCACTTGAGGTTTTCAGCCTTGGGGAGAGGTATGTTGTTAAGGAGTTGAGTGAGGTTAGTCCAGAAGATATAGATGCTCTCATAATACCAGGTGGCTTCTCCCCAGACGCTCTTAGAATAGATGAAGAAGTTCTAAACTTTGTTAGAAGGGTGTATGAAAAAGGTAAAATAGTTGCTGCAATATGCCACGGACCACAAGTGCTAATATCAGCTGGCCTAGTAAAGGGAAAGAGGGTTACAGCGTACAAAGCAGTGAAAGACGATTTGATAAATGCAGGTGCAATATTTGTTGACGAACCAGCTGTAAGAGATGGAAACATCATAACAGCTAGAGTACCAGACGACCTACCAGAATTTGTGCAACTAATAATAGAGGCGCTTTCGCAAAAAACATAAAATTGGTTTTTAAAAATTTCAATATTTACTGTGATTTGATGAGATTTAGGATTGTGGAAATCACGATCTCAAATGCCTTATCCAGATCTGGGCTTCCCGATTTGGACTATGCCTTAAATCCGTATATAGGATGTTCTCACAGATGTCTTTACTGCTATGCTAGAGATTATGTACCAAACCGAGAAGTTGTTGATAACTGGGGGTATGTCATCTATGTAAAGAAGAATCTTCTGGATGTTTTGGAGAGAGAGGTTAAGAGGTTTAGAAAGGGTGTTGTTGGGCTTGGAACAATAACTGATGGCTACCAGCCTGTGGAGGCTCTGTACAAACTCTCCATAAGATCTATTGAGATTCTAGTCAAAAACGAGTTCAAGGTCAGTATACAGACCAAAAGCTCCTTGATTCTAAGAGATCTAGATGTTTTGAAGAGGTATAGAAGCTATATAGACGTGGGGATAACAATAACCTCAACAAAAAATGACTCGCCTATGAAAAGCCTAGAGGTTTTCTCATCGCCACCATCTGCAAGAATAGAAGCTCTAAAGAGGCTCGCCTCTGAGGGTATAAAAACATGGATTTTCCTCGGACCCATAATACCGGGCTACAACGACGATATTACAGAAATCAGCGAGGTTCTGAATATAGCTAGAGAAACCAACAGTATTGTCTATTTCGATAAGCTAAGAGTCAAAAGTTTTATGTGGAGAAATAGGCTATTGTCTCAACTAGCTAAAAAAGCCATTAAATACGATTGGAATGGTTTCTTTAAGCAGATATTTGACTTGTGTAAGAGTTTGGGTGTTGAATGCAGATATGCTTTTGAGTCTGAGGAGAGGGAAAAAATCAAAACATTGGACTTATATAGAAAATCAATACCTTAATGTATACACATGAACAGAACACGATATACATGGATCAAAGGATCTCACAATCATCTCAACAAATCTTCTAGCCATAGCTTCATTAACCACAACATCGCCAAATCTCTTACCCAAAAATTCTAATGACAACTCCTCCATAGAAGCGAGGTTCTGAGCTGTCGGGGTAATGATATTGCATTCCAAAATCTTTAACTGATTGTCTATTGCATACCTGTGATAGAGAATGCCACGAGGGGCCTCAATAGCTGCTACACATGTTGTTTTATTCACATCGAGTTTAAACTCCTTTTCAACGCTAGTCACATCAGGCTTTTTGTATCTCTCAAAGAACTCTTTCATAGTTAGTAATGCATCGTACATCTCGGCTATTCTAGCAACTATTTGCTGTCTTACATCACGTAGAGGAGGCAGCCAATCATAGCTCTTCAACATATCGCGAACCTCTCCATGCAATTTTGAGAAAGCCTTATTGAATCTTGCAATGGGTCCCACCAGATAGCTCGAACCCTTGTATCTATACAATAAAGCATTCTTACCTTTTTTCTGCTCTGAATGAACTATGTGCTCAAAGTCTTTAATATTTATTCTCTCCTCATCGGTAAGACTAGAGAATACAATTTCATCTGATAGATGTGGATATTCATTTTCATATGATAATAGTAGATGCGGTCTATTTAAACCATCGTTTGGAATGGGTTTAAGAGATAAGACAAAATCTGCTAAAGGTTTAAACAACTTAATGGACTCTTCAACGAATTTAAGAATTTTTGCGGCTTCGCCTTCATTAAATGCTTTATATATACCTCCAATTTTTATGTTAACAACATTGTGGAACCTTCCACCAAGAAGATCCATAATATTGCTTGAGTAAGTCACAAACCTCATAATATCCTTGAACATATCTTTATTTGCTAATCTAAATTCAAATGTGTTATGTGTTTCAAGGAAATCTGGCAAATTCAATAGAAATATGTGTAGAGCATGGCTTTTGACTCTTTCAGCTAAATGAATTATCTTCCTAAGTTCATCTATTTCCTCAGGTACATCGATATCTAAGCATTTTTCGAATGCTTTTGTAGCTACAAGAACGTATGAAGATCCGCAAAGGCCACAGATTCTACTTACTATATCTGGTATGTAGTTAATCTTCTTACCTCTAACAATATATTCAAAAAATCTTGGGGCCTCTGAAATCTCTATATCAACCTGGCTAACCTTACCATCTTTAATATATATGTGTACTTTTCCCTCCCCCTCAACTCTTGCAATAAAGTTGTATCCCATTTGGATCACTTTTCAAATGCTTTAATCAATTTACTGAATTCCTTAAATGAAAAAGCTCTTAATAGATAATCAACTATTTCTTTGCCAAGGCCTAATCTACCCAATAAACCAATGTAATTACCTACATTAGTTAAAGTTTCGTCAAAACCTCTTAACCCATAGCATCCATAGCATCCTCTTCTAAAGGATGGGCATATAGCTCCACAACCACTAATTGTTATGGGCCCTAAACATGAAATTCCATGAGAAACAACCAAGCATTGTATCCCCCTTCTCTTGCATTCTCCACATACACTCTCTAGTATTGGAGTTGGAAGCCCACCTCTAGCAAACTTCTCTAAGAGAGACTTTACAGCATCTCCTCTTACTGGGCAACCAGGTATGTAAAAATCTATTTTTGTAGCATATGCAACAGGCTTTACATCACTTTCAACTTCTATTAACTTTGGATCAGGGTACACATAAGCCTTTACAGCCTCGATATTTTCCCCAACTCTAAGAGCTTGAACGCCACCATGGATAGCACAAGCACCTATGGCAACCATAAAATCTGTTAAGCCTCTAAACATCTTGACCATATCCTCCTGCTCCTTTGTTGTTATAGACCCCTCAACAAATACAATGTCATATTTACTAACATTCTCAACAGAATCTGTGATCTCGTTGAAATAGACAAACTCATATATATCTAGAAGTTTTGGATCAAGGGCCACGACCTTAACTATCTCATTTATACAGCCAGAACATGATGTCAACTTTATAACTGCAACTCTCAATTTTATATCCCTTCAACAGCTAGGTAATTCTCTATTTCACTAAATTTGAAGACCGGGCCATCTTTACATACAAACATATGTCCAAATTGACATGATCCGCATATGCCGGAGCCGCATCTCATTCTCCTCTCAAGGGAGAGAAATATCTTGTCTTTGCTAAAGCCTCTCTCCAAAAGCTTCTTTACACCCACTCTCATCATAACCTCTGGTCCACACATAAACACATAGGTGTTTTTAACATCGACATCAGCAAACTTTATCAAATCAGTTACAAATCCAACAAAATGTTGCCAGCCAGGATATGGCGCATCTATTGATAGTAAAAATCTGGAGTTTGGTATTTGTGAATAGCTCTCAAATTCATATTTGAATAGAAACTCATTTGGATTTCTAGCACCATATAATATATTAATTCTTCCAAAAGCTTGTCTAAATCTCATTAAATACTTTACAACAGGTCTTAAAGGGGCAAAGCCAATGCCACCACCAACTATCATAATATCGCTTCCCTCAACTTCTTTAATAGGCCATCCAATTCCATAAGGGCCTCTAATACCTATTATAGAACCTAATCTAATGGATTTCATAATGGCTCTCGTAACAGCCCCAACAAATCTTATTGTATGTTCAAATACATCTCCTCTATTATATATATTTGAAAATGATATTGGGACCTCTCCAACACCAAAAACATAAACCATATTAAATTGACCTGGCGAGGCCTTCATTTCACTATTAAGAAGTCTTATAGTTAATGTCTTAATTGTTGGAGTTTCAACAACCTCATTAACTACAATGCCTTTTTGCATTTCTTTGAATGGATTAGCCATGTTTTTCACCATATTCATTGACAACGCTCTTTATAGTTTCTCTAATATCTATTCCAACAGGACACCAAACGATACATCTACCACAACCAACACATCCTAAAAGACCTGTTTGCTTTGGATAGAATAGGAATTTATGTAAAACAAAGTGTCTATATCTTGTGTAAAGCTCTTTTCTAAAATGCCCTCCAGCAACGAGCCCATAGATATATGAGAGACATCCAATCCACTGAGCAATTCTCCTACTTCTATCATTCTCAATTTCATCTACAATCTCTGTACAGAAACATGTTGGACAGACCATATTACAGTTAGCACACCCTAGGCACTTTTCAGATAGCTTTCTCCATAGATGCTCATTTGGTATAGAAATGCTTAGAGCTTTTTGCATATCCTCAACGGAAATACCAATACTAGTTTTCTTCTTGGCCTCTTCAACAAGCTTTCTATAGACGCCAACATCGCTTTCATTAGCTCTTTCAAGTCTAAGTTTATTTACAATGATTTTGCCGAAAGATGATCCAACCTTAAATAAAACAAAATCTCTGTCAATTCTAGCAAAAGCTAGATCAAAACCATCAGTTACGTCAGGCCCTGTACCTACAGAACCGCAAAAACATGTTTCACTAGGATACAAGCATTCCTCAACTACTATACCAGCAATCCCTCTCCTTCTATTGAAGTAATACGGATTAAAATTTGATGCAAATAGCTCATCAAAAACTCTTATAGCAGCTAAATCACATGGCTTAACACCAAACAACACAACACTTTTTATATTATTTTCAAGAACCTCAACATATAGATTCTCTGTCACAATAGCTATATCTGTTCTTGGCGGGTAAAGGAAGTTTTTGGGGGATTGAAAGGAATGGACAAATCCAAAACCAGCATTAATTCTATAGTATCCAGGTCTTTGAGTTGTGGTAACATCTAGTGGAAGTTCGCTGGCACCTGAAATAAAATCAAATTTTATTTCATTGTCAGACTTCTTATAGCCATACACAATCCCAATGCTTTTAACAGATTCATAAACTTTTAAAACATCTTCCTCATTACCTTTGTAGAGCAAAATCTTGGTCACCGCGCAGTCACAACATTATTAATATCATCTTTACCGAATTTTAAATATTTGTTAAAATATTTATTGTATAAATTGTTCATTTAACACTAATATTTATTGCACCTTATTAATAATCTTAGTAAAAGCGCAAGACATAAACAGTAAACAAGTATTAAGAGCTTTACAGATATTTGAATCCTTGCATCAACGTTCTTCGTTCTTGCTTAATGAAATTTACTTCACTTTTCTAACCCTCCTAGTTGCCACTATATTTGCACCACATATATCTTTCAATACCACTTGGCCTATTTCTATCGGTGCCTCTAAAACAAGATTCGATGCAATCTTCATTATCTCTTCTATGCATTTTTTCGGCACAGGCTTATCTGTTTTAACCGATACCGTTGGCAAATCGCCGTTAAGTACTGGGATAACTGTCATTACAACTCTTCTAGGGTCTAAAATTTCTTGGGTTGCAAATTCTGTTCCCCTGGGGCATAGATTTCCCTCGATCCTCTCTATTTTGTTATCATCACTTAGGTATACCCTTAGTGCACATCCAATGGGGCATATAATGCATGTTAGTTCTCGCATTTTCACTGTGGTAATACCTCAAGAGTTATTCTATCAAAACTCTTTGCTTTTTGCAAAATTGATCTGCTTAGCGCTAGCCTAATCATTTCTGCTGGCCTTACTTTAAACATCCTCATCTTTAATCCTATCTCTGGTATTTGCACAACAACATTTGATTCTGGCGAAGACACCCTCGCATATATTACAACAGATTTTTCGCAACTAATGTAATGTGGAGCAACAAGTCTTACGTTACGACCCTTAACAACCTTTTTCCAGCCAGACTCTGGTGTGGGTATACCATTGTTCTCTATGAAGTATTTCGCGCTTTCAGCAGCCCACTCACCCTGCTCTGCAGCATAGTCAACCAAATCATTTATGACCAATGCATTGCCGGCAACAAATAGACCTGGCATGGTAGTCTCAAGATAGTCGTTGACTATGGGCCCCCTCGTTGCTGGATCCATAACTACACCAATTTGCTCTAAAAGCTCTACATATGGTACAAGCCCAGCTGCAACAATAACGGTATCGCATGTAATCTCAAACTCTGTTCCTGGAATTGGCTTTAGATTTTCGTCTACTCTAGCTACAACAACTTTCTCAACTCTATCTTTACCAATAACTTTAGTTACAACATGACTAAGATACAAAGGTATATTGTAGTCTTGAAGACATTGAACAACATTTCTCATTAACCCACCTGGATATGGCATTAACTCAATAACTGCCTTGACCTTGGCGCCTTCAAGTGCAAACCTTCTAGCCATAATCATTCCAACATCTCCAGAACCTATTACAACAACTTCTTTTCCAGGCAAAACGCCATAGATATCCATAAGTGTTTGAGCCTCTCCTGCTGTATAAATGCCATCTGGTCTATTGCCAAGAACATTTATTTCGAATATGTGTCTTTCTCTAGCACCTGTTGCAAAGATTATTGTTCTTGTCTTAAGCCTCTTTACACCATTGCGTGTAACTACATTTACTATTTTCTCAGTTGGGTTCACTAAATCTATTGAGTGCACATATGCGTTCAATAGATATTCCACACCATGGCTATGTAACTTATCCAACAACCTCGTTATGAATTCTGTACCCGTTAAATCCTCCTTAAAATAGTGGAGACCGAAGCCTGGATGCACACATTGAAGTGGTATACCGCCTAAAAGACCTCTATTTTCTATGAGAAGCACCTTTAAGCCAAGCTCTTTTGCCTTGATGGAGGCTGCTATACCTGCTGGGCCACCGCCAATAACTATTGTATCATACACCCTAACCTCAACCATGTGGAATCACAGACCATAATTTAGTTGATTGACCTTGAATCAACTTTGATCTTTAGTTTCAAGCTTAAGCAAAGTTTTAATATCTCCAATACCATATCTAGTCTTCTTGACGGTAACCTCGTGTAGAGGTTTCTTCATGTATTCTGATATGAGTAGAGCTATTCTCCATCTACAGAAAGACCCTTGGCAACGCCCAAACATGGCTAAGGTTCTAAACTTTATGCCGTCCAATGTAATTGTCTTAACACCTATCTTCTTCATTCTCTCTATAGCCTCCAAAATCTCTGCTTTTGAAACCATTCTACAATAGCAAATTATCTCTCCATAATCTGGATTCTTCTTTATCAACTCATCCACTTCCTCTAATCTCCTCTCCTTCAATCTAATGATATTCTTTCTAAACGGATTCCAACTCTCTTTTTTCCTAAGTTGGATATCGTATGTTTTTATCATTTGCTCTAAAATGTAATAGGCAATTGCCGGGGCAGCAGTAAGTCCTGGAGATCTAATGCCGATAGCGTTCGCAAATCCCCATGGATTATCATATGCTTTGAGAAGCCAGTTACCATCAGGGGGCTCTGGTCTCAATCCTGCAAAGGTTCTAATTAATTTTGTGCGCGAGGGCAAATCAGCTAAAAGTTTTGATGTTTCTTTCCAAAGATGGTCTAAACCCATTTCTGTTGTTGAAACATCCTCTTTAGCATTATATGGCAAGTCTTCAGCTGTTGGCCCTATCAACAATGTGTTATGTGTTGTTGTTACAACGTAAATACCTTTAGTTATAGGTGTTGGTGTTGTGTGAACAACTCTTTGAGGCTTTACCTTTACAGTTTCGTCAAAAAGCAGATATTCTCCTTTCCGAGGCTTTATAAAAAAGCTTTCCTCCACACTTGCTGAATGAGAAATTTCGTCACCATAAAGCCCAGCAGCATTTACAACTATATCAGCTTCTACAAAGCCATTATCTGTTTCTACACCAAAAACTCTTCCATTTCTTATAACAACTCTCTTAACCCTCGTTTCTGTTAAAAGTTTAACTCCATTATCTACTGCATTTTCTATAACTGCTATAACAGCTTCGAAAGGCGATATTACACCAGCTGTAGGTGCATATACAGCCCCTAAAGCATTTCTATTTAGAGCTGGCTCAAGCTG
Source organism: Ignisphaera sp. (assembly GCA_038735125.1). Taxonomy (NCBI): domain Archaea; kingdom Thermoproteati; phylum Thermoproteota; class Thermoprotei; order Desulfurococcales; family Desulfurococcaceae; genus Ignisphaera; species Ignisphaera sp. The sequence continues at coordinate 153,222 of JAVYNU010000002.1, read as the reverse complement.
AAACAGCTCATCATTATATACAATCCTTACACCTGGTATTCTATTTAGGTTAGCCAATTCGATATACCTTTTAGCATTTTTCTCTTCTTGAGAATCAAAGAAAACCATTAGTTCTCCAGGCCATTTAGCAGGGATATCAAGTTCCTCTACCCACGTCCTCCAAAGCTCATTACCTTTTCTACATAGCTTAGCTCTTAAAGGATATACTTGCGGATCTTCCTCATGACAGGGGTGTATAATGCCTGTATTGGCTTTACTGACACCCCATCCAACATCAAATTCCTTCTCAACGACAATAACATTGAAATTTTCATACATGCTAAGAACCCTAGCTATAGATGCACCAATAATACCAGCACCTATTATAACAACGCGGAGGGTTTTCAAATTCTAATATCACCTAATAGTATTAGTACAATACAAAAAGATGAAGAAATTAAGAATTAATATTTATTCGTAGCCATATGCCCATGGAACCTCCTTTGCCCATCCAAGTGCTCTTTGAACAGCTGCCTTCCAGCCTTTATACAGTTTCTCCCTAGTCTTTTCATCCATCTTGGGTATGAACTCCCTATCTACCCTCCAATTCTTTTTAACATCATCTAAATTCTTCCAAAATCCAACTGCTAACCCAGCTAGATATGCTGCCCCCAATGAAGTTGTTTCAAGTACAACTGGTCTTACAACTTTAATGTTGAGTATGTCTGCTTGGAATTGTAATAGAAAATCACTTTTTGCAGCACCTCCATCAGCTTTCAGAATAGTTATATCTCTATTTGTATCAGCCTTCATAGCCTCTATAACATCTCTTGTGAGATAAGCTATAGCCTCTAAAGCTGCTCTAGCTATATGTCTTCTCTCAGTCCCTCTTGTAATGCCTATTATAAGCCCCCTTGCATAGTGATCCCAATACGGAGCTCCCAAGCCAACAAACGCTGGAACAAAATAGACACCACCAGTATCTGGTGCTGACTCAGCTAATGGGTTAATCTCTGCGGAAACCTCGATAATCTTTAAACCATCTCTAAGCCACTGTATAGCTGCGCCAGTTATAAATATGCTTCCCTCTAAGGCATAAATAGCCTTCCCTGGCTCAAGACTATAGAAAATGGTTGTTAGAAGCCCATGTTTGGATGGAACTGGTGTAGATCCTGTGTTGAGTAATATGAAGTTTCCTGTTCCATAAGTACACTTAACATCGCCTACATCAAATCCGGTCTGGCCGAAGAGTGCGGCTTGCTGATCTCCAGCATCACCTGCTACAGGTATGTTAACACCTTCAAAAAGCTCGTTGCTAACCTCTGGTCCCGTGTAACCGTAGATAGTCTTATCGCTTGAAGGTCTTGGAAGAGGTAGTATATCCCTCGGTATCTTACCTTGAATCTCCAAGAGCTCATCATCCCAATCAAGCTTGTGAATATTGAATATCATTGTCCTAGAAGCGTTTGAGTAATCCACTACATGTGCTCCATATCTTTCAGGTGTTAGAACATCTTTTGATCCTCTAGTTAAATTCCAAATAATCCAAGTATCTATAGTTCCAAATAAGAATTCGCCTTTCCTAGCCTTCTCTCTAACATTAGGAACATTGTCTAAGATCCACCAAATCTTTGTACTTGAGAAATAGCAGTCGGGTATCAGACCAGTTTTCTCTTGTATAGTCTTAAAGTAGTGCTCGCGTAGATAATCTACTTCTCTGGCTGTTCTCCTATCCTGCCACACAATAGCATTATAAACAGGTTTGCCGGTTTTAGGATCCCATATAACTGTAGTTTCCCTCTGATTTGTAACACCAATAGCAACTATCTCTCTAGGATCAACCTTTGCCTGCTCTAAAACCATTTTTATAACTACCTTAGTTTTTTCCCAAATTTCGAGAGGATCATGCTCAACCCAGCTAGGTCTAGGATAGATTTGATTATGTTCTAGATAGGCCCATCCACCCTTTATGGGAAGCCCATCATATGTAAATATCATTGCCCTAGTACCAGTAGTTCCTTGGTCAACCACCAAAACAAATTTTCTCTCAACCAAATTCAATCACCCTCTATACTACATTAAAGAGGTGACTATTTTAAAATATTTCTTAAAGGAGAGGATACTGGAGCTTAGAATCCATAGTCATTATACTTAAACGAGGACGCCAATCCTTTATGCTTATTCATATGGTGGTTGCAGAAATGCTAACTGAGTTGATCTAAAGTGTGTTCGATTATCTTCTTCTACACCCTATGTAAATTCCTGCTATGGCTGCTAATATTGCTATCGCACCTCCAATTGCTATCGCATGTTCTATTTTCATTGGTATTTGAATCAAGGTAATTGTTGTTGACGATATTGTTACCAGTGTTTCTGTTGACGATACTGTTTGATATATTGGAACTGTTTTTTGAATTGATATTGTTTCTGTCGTTGTAGTTGTTTCTGGGGTTATCAATGTATAGGTGTAAGTATGTGTATATCTAAGTGTTGTTGTAAATGCTGATGTTATTGTGGTTGAGGCTGTGTATGTATGTGTCGTTTCAATTGTTTGTGTTAATATATTAAATACTGTTGTTGGCATATAGGCCACTTGCGTTATTGTTATAACTATTCTTGGGGTTTCTATTTTTGGAGGGGTTTCTGCAAATTTCTTTAACTCCTCTGTGCTTGTATTGACCATGAATATTTTTTGTGTTCCTGCAAAAGGTGTTTTTAGCAAAGCTTCTGCCGATACAAGCACACCTTTGTAGTACTGCAAAACCATGTTGTCAACGGTGTAGTTTCCTGTGTATCTCGGGGATATTATCATGTTTCTGCTTTCTGGCGTAGAGTTGCTTATGTTTATGGGGTATCTGGTTTCAAAGTAGATTGCCGTTATTAGCAAGTCTGTTACAGAATTGCATAGAGTACTATTGGAAACTGTGTCTACAATCCCTAGCGAGTAGCTAACAGCCTGGCTACTGACATTTTCTATCTCAAGTCTTAGAATGTATAGGCATCTTGCAGATCCGATCTCAAATAGAACTCCGTATTCAATCCAATCACCAACTCTATAAACAAATTCGCTTTGTGCTTGCAGAGCCGGGAGCAGAAACAATAGCACCAGTATCGAAAGGCTTAAAGCACTTCTCATGCTATATCCAAGCCCCTACCTCTTCACAGTTATGTATACAGATTTTATAAATGTCCATGAATCCCCCCTGTATATCTCGACCATCAATGTGTTATTATTGTATTCCCCTCCAAGTGGTTTTACAGCATTTGAGAAAACCTCGTAGAATTTATCTAGGCTTTGTTGGGATCTCCATGTTATGTTCCAACATAGAGTCCATGTCACGTGAGTCACATTCTCAATCTTGTATAGCACTACCCTATCGCCTCCCCAGCTAGATGCTATCTCCATGGCATTATCTAAACCCATTCTCCTAGCAAGCACAAGCATGACATAGTATTCGCCGAGCCTATCAGAATAAACCTTGCTACCACTACAGTTACAGGCGATGATAGGGTCTTCAAAGCCTTTCTCACCTGTGGACAGGTAGACAACGTACCTATCTGGGTGCATAACCATAGATGTTGAGATAGGGGGCATCGAATAAGCTTTGTTGACGATGCCCCAGCCACTCAAATTGTACAGGTATGAAATGAACCACTCTCCATAGACATACGGAAACGTTACAAGAGCTATATACGGGTTTCCAAGATCTATCCCAGTCCTTGGAGATGGTGTGCACAAGCCAGTTATGACACAGTATAGATGCTGTGTCCACCCAGCATCGCCCTCTATAAGAGCTTGTTTAGCTAAGCCAGAATCTGTTGTGTTATCCCCAGAGAAGATGTTTGGAAAGTGTATGAATTGAAGAACATGTGTAAGCTCATGTGCTAGAACATTTCTGGATCCAGGGCTATTGGGATCAAAATAATCTGTGTTTATATAAATTGTTGTGCCAGCTGTTGCAGCTAAAAACATTCCGATGAAACCCCTCTCGCCAGAGATTAGAGAGAAGTTAAGTGGTGTTAGAAACGTCAGCTTGTAGACCATCTCCTTGTATAGAACATCTGGAGGCACCTCAGAAGACTCGCTAGGAGCCCAGTGCTCCAAGGCCCACGAAGTATTTATAAGCTCGAAGTTAACACCGCCATTAAATGATAGGTTTCTGATTCGCTCCACAACATTCTCAACATCTCTAGCCAAAGAGAGTATCAGTTCATAGCGAGAACTCGTTGATGTGATACTGGTTACAGGGTTTGTATATATAGGTGTCGTCACTACTGTTGTCACATATGTTACCGTTCTTGTCTTCGTCAATGGTACTGCCGACTCTTGCTTCACAAAAACTATATATATGTACTGCACGAGGACTGCTACAACTATTGCTGCAAGTACCACAGCAAACAATAGCAATGGTGCCCTACTCAAGTAAATCACATAAAAATGGTTTGTAGCAAAACAAAGTAATAAATATTCAAGAAAATTTAGGTATGGTAATCTACCTTAGCATTATCAGCTTGTAGAAAATGGTTCGAGTTGCTATAACCTCTGCCAATTCCGCTAGCTCGAGTGCCATACCAATGTTATCAGAGACAGATACAACACCATGCCTCTCCAAGTATATTATCTCACAACCCTCTGCAACCTTCCTAGCAACAGCATCCGCCAAATCTGTTGTCCTTGGAATAAGTTCTTTCACGAGACATATCCTCGGTTTGAGAATGTACTTCAGCTCCGTGTCTAGGAACAGATCCTCCATATCTTTTTCCGATATAAGCGGAGAGTAAACCCCATGTATATGCACAACAGCTTTGCATTTACTACAGCTTCTATAGATAGCTAGATGCATTGGCAGCTCTGTTGTCGGTTTTCCACCACTAATCACATTACCCTCTATATCAACCTCAACCAGATCCTCAGGCTTGAGCTCGTATTTTAGTCTTATGGTCGGAACAAATGCTGATGGCGTCATAACAATGGTTTTCTCATCTACCCTAACACTGATATTGCCTGTAAGTGGTGTTATTAGTCCCTTTAGATACATCATTCTAAGAGCTTCACATATTTGTCGCATAACCTTATCTTTCTCGCTAATGTCATGTTGGTTCATAATATATCACAAGCCATATTGATAATAGCCCAGTTTTAATAAGCTTTCAAAAAGTGTTATAAAATGCTAAAATGTTAAGATATATCACTTTATTCTGCCAAGCTTCTCTAGCATATCTAGAAAAGATGAGTACATATCATCATGTTTAGCACTATAACGAGGCTCGAATGTTCTTAGATTAAAGGAGTTTCTTACATATTCCCTAATCTCTTTTAATGATTTTATGTAGCCTAAACCAACTAGCTGTGTAAGCATATTGCCTATTGATGTGGCTTCCTCTGGCCCTGCTACAACAACTCTATTTGTAAAATCTGCTACCAGTTGATTGTGTAACCAGTTCCTTGATCCCCCTCCAACAATGTTAATCTCTCTTATCTTCTTTCCTGATATATCCTCTAACCTTTCTATAACAAATCTATATTTCATTGCAAGACTTTCTAAAACCAGACGAACCAGCTCACCGATGTTTCTAGGCTTGTTTTGCTTTGTCTCTTCAAGAAACTTCATGATTTCTCCAACCATATTTGTTGGTGCTAAAAATCTTGGGTCGTCTGGATCAATGAATCCTATGAATCCTTTTGCTTCTGAAGCCATTTTTGTTAGTTCCTCATATGAGTAATCCTCTCCTTTTAGTGCAAGTGCACGTTTTATCTCTTGTAGGAACCACATTCCCTGGACATTCTTTAGAAATCTAATTGTGTTGAAAATACCTCCTTCATTAGTGAAGTTATATTCCATAGCCTTTCTATTTATTATTGGGCTAGACAGTTCTATACCAACTAAACTCCATGTACCACAACTTATATAAGCAGAGTCATCTTCTATTGGAGAAGCTGCAACAGCTGATGCAGTATCGTGTGTAGCTGGTGCAATGATAGTTATGCTTCTTGGTATATCCAGTTCTTCTGCAAGACTAGGGCTCACTTCACCTAGTCTTGTTCCAGGTTCAATAATATTGGGAAATATATCTGTTGGAAACCCTATTTCCTCTAGCAAATCAAAGGCCCACTTCTTTGACCATGGATCAAGGAACTGAGTTGTAGAGGCATCTGTATATTCAGATGCTATAACACCTGATAGCCAATAATTGAATAGATCCGGTATCATCAAAAAGGTTTTTGCCGCTTTAAGCGAAGAGGAGTTATCTTTGACCATAGCGTAGAGTTGGTAAAGTGGATTTATAGGCATGAACTGTATACCTGTTCTCATATATATTCTCTCAGCAGGTATAGCTCTCAAAAGCTCTTCCATAGCCTCTTTCCTTCTAGGATCCCTATAGCAATAAGGCAGTCCAACAAGCTCACCATGATTATTCAACAAAGCAAAGTCAACACCCCACGTATCAACCCCAATAGAAACAATGTCTTCACCATACCTTCTGTAGGCTTTGAGAATACCTTCCTTAACTTCACTCCAAATCTTTGGAACATCCCAATATAGATGATTACCTATTCGAACAGGGCCATTAGGAAATCTGTGTATTTCTTCCATTTCAAGCTTTTTGTTATCTACATCAACTTTTCCTACAAGGCACCTACCACTACTTGCACCAAGATCAAATGCAACTAATATTGTGCTCTTCATTATTTTTCGCCTGCAGCACAAGTCCAATTCTTATTACTTTATTTATTGAACCATTTTAAGTTTTATCTTATTATCGAGTATATATATGCTGTTTTATTCACTTCTTAAAAATTTTTAAACCGCAAACATGATACCAGTAATATTGGTGTCCAAGGTGTCGGTATCAAGAGCCCTATCTAAACTATGGACTATAATAATCATAGTCGTAGTAGTTGTTGCGGTTGCGGCGGGTGGAGGGCTGTATTACTACTATACTACAACATCAAAACCTCAGAAACTGACATTCGTATTGATAGGCAAGGGGGTACATCCCTATTGGTCTGTAGTTGAAGCAGGCATGAAAAAAGCAGCTGATGAAATACGAAGTAAGTATGGCGCTGACATTGAAGCAACATTCTTTACACCAACTCGTGAAGAAGCATATTTACAGCTATCGCAGGTAGATACATACATAGCTCAAAAAGTTACAGGCCTTGCTATAGCACCTGTCGATGCTGAAGCTGCAATACCCTATATCAACAAGGCATTGCAACAAAACATTTTAACAATAACATTTGACACAGATTCTCCCAACTCTAACAGGCTAGCCTATCTAGGTACTAACAATTACAAAGCCGGCTACCTAGGTGGTTTAGCCGCATATATGCTAGCCAAAGAAAAAGGCTACATCAAACCAGGGGCAACATTAAAGGTTGGAATAATTACAGCAACATTATCTGCACAAAACGCACGTGAAAGAGTCCAGGGGTTCCAAGACGCTATAAAGAAATGCATTGAAACAGATCCTGACATAAGAGGCAATATCAATCTAGTGATTATAGGACCATATGAAGATAAAGGTGATGTATCCACAGCCGTTAATTATGCACTATCGATTCTACAAGCAAATCCAGATCTTCAAATAGCCTTTGGCTCTAACGCATATGAAGGGCCTGCATGGAGCCAGGCAATGCAACAACTTAACTATCCCCCTGGAAAAATAGTTCTAGTTGAATTCGATGTTACATCAGATAATGTTCCACCACTCCAACAGGGCTATGCACTTGCCACCGTTGGCCAAAGAGAGTATTTCATGGGATATTATGCTGTATGGCTCCTATACAATATGACTAAGTATGGTGTTGACAAAGCTCTCAAGAGCTTCATACCTGGCTATCCAAACAACAAAATATATGATACTGGCGTAGACCTTGTTGGAACGCAGCACATGGAATTCACAGCACCAACAGGAGAGAAGGTGGTAATCCTAGGTCTCTCTGAATATAAGCAACTAATGAGCAAACTTGGTGTCGATCCATCACTTCTCGGGTTACAAAACGTGAGTTAAAACAAAACCATTTTTTAACTTTATATTTATTGAACATGTTTGATAATGATATAAGGTGGTTTTAATGGAGCTTAATGTGAACAATGGTTTACTTGTTTTAGAGAATATTTGGAAGAGGTTTCCAGGAGTTGTTGCACTAAAAGGCGTATCGATGTGTGTTAAAAAAGGCGAGATTATCGGCTTAGTTGGAGAGAATGGAGCGGGAAAGTCGACGTTGTTGAAAATTATATTCGGCATATTTAAGCCTGATAGTGGGAGGATATTGTGGAAAGGGAGAGAAGTTCATATCGAAAATCCTTTGCATGCAATGAAGATGGGGATTTTCTATGTTCCTCAAGAGCTTTTGCTTCCACCTAATCTATCAATCGCTGAAGCAACTATGATGGGAATCGAAATTAGGGGAGGTTTAAAAATTGTTAACTATAAACAATTAAGCGAAGAAGCTAAGAAAATTATGTCAATTGTTGGTATTGAGAATTTAGATCCGAAGACAAAAATAAGACAGCTAGATGCTGCGACGAAGCAGCTTGTTCTGATTGCAAGAGCCTTGGCCATGAAGGCAGAGCTACTGATTTTTGATGAGCCTACCTCAAGTTTGAGTATAGCCGAGACCGAAAGATTGTTAAATACGATGCTGGAACTGAAAAAGAATGGCATAGCCCAAATATTTGTTAGTCATAGGATTGAAGAGGTTATAAAGGTTGCTGATAAAATAATTGTTTTAAGAGACGGATACAAAATTGCAGAGTACGACAATACCACTAAAAAGATCTCAATAGAAGAAATTATAAGGGCTATGATTGCTCGCGAAATTAAGGAGTTCTATCCAAAGGTGGCAGTGCCAATAGGTGATGTGATACTAGAAGTTAGAAACCTGACAACGAAAACTTTGCATAAGGTAAGTTTTAATGTAAGAAGAGGGGAGATAGTTGGAATTTTTGGTCTTCTTGGCTCAGGAATCTATGAAATACCGAAAGCCATTACAGGCTTAATCGAAAAAACCGAGGGAGAACTGCTCTTGGATGGAAAACAAATAAGCATTAGAAGCCCCACAGAAGCCATCAGAAAATACGGCATTATCTACATACCAGAAGATAGGAGAAATCTTGGTTTATTCTCCCTTCTCCCAATAAGAAGTAACATAACAATATCGTCATTAGATATTTTAAGCAAGTACAAGGCCATCCAGGTAATAGATAATTATAGAGAGCGAGATATTGTAAGCAAATTGATGAAAACATTAAATATAGTGCCACCGGATCCAAGTAGGAAAGTGATGTATCTGAGTGGTGGAAACCAACAGAAAACATTAATTTCCCGAGCGTTTTCAAGACCGGTTAAAGTTGTGTTTTTGGGCGAACCCACCGTGGGTGTGGATGTTGGGGCCAAGGTCGAGATTCGTAAGCTTATGGTAGAACTAGCATCTAAAGGCTGTGGCATTGTTTTGATATCTGATGATGTTCATGAGGTGCTTGGAATGAGCGATAGAATCATTGTGGTTTCTAAGGGTAGGGTAGTAGCAGAAACCTTAAGAAGTGAAGCAACCGCAGAAAAATTGCTGGAATATGCATCTAGGTGAAAAATGTATGGCGAAGCGGCAAAGTACCGAGGCTAAAGCTGGTCAAGTATCAATAAAAACAATCTTGCTTGGAAGTCCTGAGATAGGTACTGCAATTGGCATACTAGGATTAACAATTATCATAGGCGCAATAAACATTAGATTCATAGAGTTCTCAACATGGGTAACAATACTACGTTGGTTTGCTGGTATAGCGATTCTCGCTATGGGCGAATCAATGGCGTTAATTATTGGCGGCATTGATCTATCTGTAGGATCCTTAGCCTCATTATCGTCTATGGTATTCGCATATCTCCTTGTGAATATAGGTGTAGATCCAATCATTGCGTTTATAGCCACCTTGTGCATGGGGATCATTGTAGGGCTGTACCACGGATCTATAGTGGCAATATTTTCACCTCCTCTACCAACGACTATTCCAGCATTTATCGTAACCCTAGGGTCATTAATGCTGTTAAGAGGGATAGCGATTGGCATGACAAAGGGCTTTCCAATAAAAATCTATGACATGTCTAAAATAGAGTTCTTGGCGTCGTCATATGGAGTTGCAATTATACTGCTATTACTAGCGTTATTAACAATGTTCATTCAGCAGAGGACAGCTATAGGAAGATACCTCTATGCTATAGGTGGTAACCTAGAGGCTGCTAGAGTTGCTGGTATTCCAATACATAAAGCAAGGATATTTGCATTTGTGTACTCTGGTGCCATGGCTAGCATAGCTGGAATGATATATGCGGGGCTAGTAGCATCTGGTTACGCAGATATAGCCACGGGGCAGGAACTCTTGGCAATTGCGTCTTGTGCATTGGCAGGTGTAAGTCTAGCTGGAGGCGAAGGAAATGCCTTCAACGCCATACTCGGAGCATTGCTTGTGTCAATTGCTAGAACTGGTATAGTATTCATAGGGATTTCGCCTTATTGGCAAGATGTAGCAACAGCATTGATACTGGTTATAGCTGTGATCGTTGACTTATCGAGAAGAACACTAATATTTAGATCTTAGGGAAAACTTGTAATACGTTTTGCAGAAAACTTATTTTTTTAACTCAATAGAATCTTATATAATATTTCAGAAAAACTTAAAAAAGACTTTCATCATATATGATAGGATTTGGTGGGTGGTTTTGGAAAGGATAAAGATTGGGTTTGTTCCTCTGCATCGATATCCATTTGACGAGTCGTGGGCTCAGGAGCTTAAGAAGAGGTTTGTCAGCGTTGTTGAGCAGAGGTTTGGGAACTTTGTCGAGGTTGTTTATCCTAGTGAGAAGGATACTAAGATGGGGTTGGTTACAGATGATGAGGATGCTGAAAAGGTTGTGAAGCTTTTTAGGGAGAGGGGTGTTGAGGGGCTGGTGCTATCAACTCTTACCTTTGGAGATGAGCTTGCTGGTGCTAGGGTGGCTGAGGAGTTTAGGGGTTTGCCAATAATTGTCTTTGCTACTAAAGAGCCTGAGACTCTCCCTGGTGGGTTTAGGAGATCCGATTCTTTCTGTGGCACACTGTCCTTGGCCTCAGCTTTGTATAGAAGGAAGATACCATTTCTGTTCGGAGGTATAGTGTTTCCAGAGGACAGGGAGTTTGTAGACAACTTTGATAACTTCATTAGAGTTGTTTCTATACATAGGAGGTTTGTCGGGGCTAGAGTTGGAATTGTGGGTCCAAGGCCAGAGAGGTTCGAGACTGTAACATTTAATGAGGCTAAAATGGCTGAGAAGTTTAAGCAGAGGGTTGTTCACGCAACACTGCTTGAGGTTGTTGAAGAGGCTAAGAAGCTTGGTGATGATGACCCAGCTGTTCAGAGAATAGTAAGCGAGATTACAAGTTATGCAGATGTCTCGCAGATACCCAAAGAAGCACTCCTCAAGATAGCTAAGCTAGAGCTTGTCTTGAGAAGATTCGCAGAGTCGAAGAAGCTTAGCGGTATTGGCTTTAGATGCTGGACAGAGATTCAGAAATACTATGGTGTTTCGCCATGCCATGCAATGGCCAGGCTAACACAAAGCGGCATCATGACAGCATGCGAGGTTGACGTCTATGGGGTTTTGACAATGATAATGCAGTACGCGGCATCGCTTGAACAAACACCACCATTCTTCATAGACTGGACAATCAAACACCCAGAAAAACCAAACGTGCTCTTAGCGTGGCACTGCGGAAACGCTCCACCAGCTCTATGCGCCGGTAGATGCTCATTGATATACCACAGCATAATGTATAGAGATGTCGGTGTTGAGAGAGCATATGGAACCTATGAGGGGAGACTCAAACCAGGTGTTGTAACAATATCAAGGCTTGTTGAATATGATGGAGAATTCAAGTTATTCATAACCAGAGGCAGGGCACTGGAAGATGAGAAGCCAAGCTTTAGAGGTAGCTGGGTATGGGTAGAGGTGGAGGACCTAGACAAAGTGTATAGAACACTAATAGAAGAGGGCTTCGTACACCATGCTAGCATGATATATGGAGACTATGTGAAGCCCCTTGCAGATGTGGCAAAGATTCTTGGAATAAAAACAGTTATTGTATGAAGCAATTCTCTTTTTTAGGTATTTATTTAAGTCAAATTATTTATACAAAATTATTTATATAGGTTCATGGCCACATCTGAGATGTGTACATGGGATTTGTTAGCAAGACTCTGAAAACATAATGCTAAAATTTTTCTTTGGCCCTAGGCTTTGAATATCTTAGTAGTTTTTACTAAGTCTCCTTTATTTGCTCTTTAAAATACTTATCGATTTTCTCAACGATTTTCTCGGCTATTGTCAACATTCTTTGGGGGGTTCCCCTGGGCTATTTCTTTCCAGGGTTTTCTAAGTCCCGCATTTGGGTATCTCGATATTGTGTAGTATGGTGAGAGTTCTGATAGAGCCTCCATCTCATTTGGCTCCAATGATATTGATGCTAGTGTTGCAAGCTCTACGAGGTCATGTGACTTGGGAGGCCCGATTCTTCTAAAGGCTATCATAAATGCCTTTAGTGCTTTTTCTACTGCTTGATGGGCTAAGAATACCGATAGATGATAACTCCCTCTAAGATGGGCCTTCCTAGCCTCATCCAAATCCACCAAAGCACTTTCAAACCAATCCAAAGCCTCTTCCCTCACTGTATGCACCTACTCAAGCTCAAGTTATTTTTATCCAGTATTCCGAGGCATCTTGAATAACAATGCTTCTCTTCTTAGCATACTCAAACTCCTCAGGTGTGTAGGTAAGTATCTCAAAACCTCTGTTAGGTGGCAGAAGCTTTCTTACAAGAGCATACCTCTCCCCGAGACCAAGACCCCTAAAACCATCCGAAACAACAATGAGATCTATAACGCTATCAACAAGCCAATCACACCTAGCATAACTACCAAACAAATAGACCTCGGCAAAACCCAAAACAGCTCTAAGCCTATCAGCAAAAGCCCTAAGCAACTCCAAAACATCTTCAGGAACACAACTAGACACTAAACACATCCAAAAAAACAGAGAATCTTTAGCATCTTAAAAGCTGTTTATGGTTTTGAAGCTGTGCCCAATTTTAAGCTAGGTACCACACCTCCTATCTTCTTCTCCTAATCTTCGAATTGCCCTCCTTGCCCAAGATTATATGCATTATATAAGCCCTTCTACTTTTGAACACCCTACCACATCTTTTACATATATACATAGAGCCCCTATATTTAGACACCATATAAAAGTGTTCATAGCTTAAATACCTAGGGAAATCTTTATATGGTTAGGGTTAGTAGCTATTTTCTAATTTGAAGGTCTTTATAGGATTGGTAAAACTTATAGCACCTACAGATGTGTCTAGGTGTCTCCGAGACTACCACTCCCGAGCAGCAACCCCACACAGCTACTTTCAGTGCGAAGGGCTGGCATAAGAAGCTAAGTAAGAAGCTAAGAGAACCATCATGCTTTATCTCTTACTTTACCTCTTAAATTTCCTTTTGGGGATTTTCTCAGCCACAGTCAGGCCTATTTCGTTTGCTATTTTTATGGCATTGAAAACCATTTCTGGGGTCACTCTATACGACTTGTTGTGTATAGTTTCACCTAGTTTTGTAGCTGCTTTAGCAACTTTCATAATGTCTTCATCTGAGATTTCCTTGAATCCAAGTTCTTCTAGGTTTATCGGAAGGCCTATTCTGTGACCAAACTCCATAATCTTTACTATCTCGTTTTTCGGATACCCATCTAAAATCATCTCTACCAGCGTGCCGAAGAATACCAGCTCCCCATGGTATGGAAACTGTCTGTGTTTATATTTTGGATCTGTTTCAAGTGCTGTAAAACCATTGTATATAGAGTGCGCTGCTGAGAGTCCTCCATCCTCAAATGCTATTTGACTTAAAAGTGTTGTTGCCTCTACAACCGCCTCTAGAGCAGGTGTTACAACCCCTAGCTCAACACTCTCTATAGCCTCTTCCGAATAGTCAAAGAGTATATCTATCATGAGTTTTTGGGCTGCTATGGCTATCATAGGTGGGTATCCGTGAACAGGCTTCAGCAGAAGGTTTTTGGCACCCGCTCTAACAGACGATGGAACCTCTGTGTACTTGCCCATCGCATCTCCGATACCACATGCCAAAAACCTTGGAGGAGCCTTAGCTATGATCTCAGTATCCACAAGCACAACATCGGGTCCCTTGGGATAGAATCTATACTCCTTAAAAACATGGTCACATGTATAGATAACCGCTACCGAACTGCAAGGAGCATCTGTAGACGCTATAGTTGGAATGACTATGAGAGGTAATCTAAGGTTATTTGCAACAGCCTTTCCCGTATCAATAGCCTTTCCACCACCTGCAACAACTACAGCATCGCAACCATTAGACTTTGCTACTCCAGATAGAAGTTGTATCTCCTCATCACATGTTTCAGATCCGCAAGAAGTCTTCCCAAAGAACTCTTTAACATAATCAATGCCGCTTTGTGTAAAAGATTCGAAAAGCCCATACTTCTCAATAACATTCATGACTATATTATCTGCAAACACAAGAGGTTTTCTAATATTATAATTCTTAGCAATCTCGCCAATCAGTTTAATTGATCCAGGCCCTTGAATATATCTTCCAGCTGTACCAAACGTTTTAATGTTCATCGAAGGCACATAAAAACTCAGCATCATTTTTAAAGCCACCGAATCTTTATCTATGTAGGAAAATATAAATTTTTATGAACATTTGCATAGAGTACCATAGTCATATCCATCGTAAATCGTAATGTTTATAGTAATTTAACAAGTAGACATGGAAACTACATTTAGGATTCGAATAGTGCACATTAAGTGAACATTAGAAGCAGTTTTAATTACAACAACTATTAGCTTATTGTTGGTATTCCACTGTTTAGTGCTTCTCTACAACTGGATTTCTTTTCTCTTTTAATTTCTCAAATTCTTCTCTAGTAATTATCAGCGGCTCTATTGGGGCACCCACAGCTGTTATGCATGGCACTACAAGATCTATTCTCTCTGTTGGTTTCTTAGGCAGCTCATCCCCAACAACTACCAGAACATCTATATCACTCCATTCCTGTGGAATACTAGTTCCCGAGATCCACACCAGTTTGTGGAGAGGAGCTAGGGGAAGCTGTGATAAATCGACACAGAGACCTAAAAAGACCAAGGTAGGAAATGGTCTACAGCTATAACTTTTAGTCTGTTCCGTATAGAAGGTTTGGATCTGCCCATTATTTTTAACTACTTCTAATAAAAATATCTTTAATTATTTTCCTCACTCCCACCTGCCCCTACTCCCTCTGGTATCTGCCTCGCCAAGCGGATAAACGCCTTCATCGGAAACCTCACAAGCAACTATTAGTATACAGACTCAAAAGTTTCTCAAAAGTTTTGTACCCAGCAACAGGGGAAGCGACTAAAGGTAATTAAAATTCATGAGAAGTAATGCAAAACCCTAAACGGCTTTCCATGTTAGTCTCTTTGTGATTGGGTTTCTGAAGATGGAGACAGTGTAGTTATTGTTTTTAGAGAGGTATACATAAATCATATTCTGTACTGCATAGACCATGTAATGTATGTTTGATTGTTCGTGTAGAAGTTGGATTTAAATTTTGGATTGCCGATTACAGTTTCTGATATTGCTGCATGCTAGGTGAGTGACTAATGGTATCATCTCTAAGTGGTATTGTCGAGGGGTTGAGGAGTCGGTATAGAGATGTTAACTGCGCCATTGCATGTGTTAGCGGTGGTGTTGACAGTACTGTAGCTGCAATTATTGCTAAGATTGCTTTTGGTGATAAGGTCTACCCTGTTTTTATTGATACAGGTTTTATGAGGATTGGAGAGGGTCTCAGGGTCAAGGAGTACCTCAAGAATTTCCTAGACATCGAGATATATGACTTTTCTGAGCAGATAATCTCTAGGGTTGAGGGTCTCGAGGATGCTGAGGAGAAGAGAAAAGCGTTTAGAGACGCTTTCTACAGAGCTGTCAAAGCTGTTACTGAGGAGAAGGGCTGTGAATGGGTTGTTCAAGGGACTATAAAAGCTGATGTTGTTGAAACTATTGGCGGTGTTAAGACTCAGCACAATGTTTTGAATGAAGAGCTTCTCAAAAGGTATGGGCTTAGAGTTATAGAGCCTCTAATAAATCTCTACAAGCATGAGGTTGGGAACTTGCCAAGGAGCTTGGACTACCCAAACAAATTGTTGAGAGACAGCCCTTCCCAGGGCCAGGCCTTCTCGTAAGGTCTGTTGGCAGACTCTACAGAGAGAAGCTTGAGTTAGTCAGAAGAGCGACCTCTGTTGTAGAGGATATGCTGAATGGCATGGGCTTCAGCCAATACTTCCCAGCGGCATGGGAATACAACGTGGTGGAAAAAGGCTTTGTCAACAGCTATGAGCACCTCATATTCTCTGTTAGGGTAACAGGTGTTATAGATGGTAGGCGTAGCTATGGCCACCCCATTCTAGTTAAAGCAGGGGATTACGATCCATACACAATATACAAACTATTTGACACATCGAGATATCCACACATACTTGTAGAGCTCGGTGAAAAGAGAGAGGGAGACTACCTGATAGCGATAAGAATTGTTAAGACAGAGAACTTTATTGTGGCTGAGGTTCCCAGGGTAGATATAGGCTACCTAAAGAAGGTGGCTGAAAAGCTTCTTGAGATCGACAAGGTCAGGGCCATGGCTTTTGATGTGACTCCAAAGCCTCCGGCAACAATAGGGTATGAGTAGTGTTTAAATGGAGTGGATAAATCTCAAAAACTATATGTTGACTTTGTATAGAGATGGGCATATATTACACTTTGTAATGTCTATCGATGGCTCTATCTCCTTATGTTTTTTGCATAGATATTTCCTAGCCATGAAAGCCATTACAATTCTATCCAACTCTCTCACAACATCGTATTCACTCATATGATTTTCGATAATCCTGTTCGCCAAACCCTCTACAAGCTTCACAATATCTGCATATTCATCTATATTGATGTAGCTTCCCCTCTCCCCACTTAAATATCGTGTTACTAGAGATTGTGATATGCTCAACTTCCTAGCTATCTCCACACCCATTAAACCCTTTTTCGCAAGCTCTAAAACGAGTCTTCTTTTTATTGCTGGGACAACATATTTTGATGCTAGCTCGTATGTGGATCTCATTATAGAACCACTATCTTCTTCTTTATCTCCTCAACATTGTTTATAACGTCTGTAAAGTCTTCGACTATCTCGAGAGTTCCTAGATACTCTCCCCTATCATTTTTGACAGCGACTATAAGTACTCTCAATATCCTGTCTCCTTGTCTAGTCCAAAACTCTCTATACTCTGCTTTGCCGGCTTTCAGCTCATCCACGGTTTCCCTAACCAACTTCTCTAGTCTTGGTGGGTGGCAAAACTCTATTCTTCTACCAAGAATGGTCTCAGTTCTTATGAACCCCTTCAACAGTTTGCTTTCATTGAATAGTGTTACCCTATCATTTTTATCCGCATATGTTATTTCGATTGGAATTGATTTGAGTAGCGCCTTAATCTCCTCAACATTTAGATACCCCGTACCCAGATCTATATCGTTCTCCTCTACAATATTGTAATCATCTGGCTTCAAACCCATTTTAGCGACAACATCCTTGAACTCCTGTGGGAGCTTCTCAAGTTGCTGTGGCTCTACAACAGGCTTTAGCTCATGTGGCAAAACCGGTTTTGAGCCAGGCTTCCAAACACCGTCTTTCGCCTCGACTATCCACCCAATCCTATTAGCAATCTCGTATATAGCAGCCCACTCACCCTCTGTGAATAGCACCCACACAGCTGGGAACAGGATCTTGTTTTCTCTAAACACAAGCTCTCCAATCTCTCTAGCAATCTCCATTCCAAGCTCTCCAACAGCTCTGACATCCTCTAGTGATCTGCTGTTCCGAGCCTTTGTGGCAAGATCAAACAACTTTCTGAGCTTTACGATAATCTGGTCTTCTCTACCCCACAAAACTCTTGGAACTGCTATGATCCCCCTTCTCTCAAGATATGGAAATATGAGCATCTGCACCTTTCTATAGTGGCTTCTTAAAGCCCTTAGATTACTAGCTAAGTCCATTAGTATTGAGAGTTGCCTCAAAGCCTCGTCAGCATCCCTAGCCCTTAAGAGTATGGAGGACTGGAGGCCAAGAGCCTCAGCCTGCTTCAATATCCACTCATTCTCTCTCATGAGCAGGTCTACAGGATGGCCCTTTGGAACGTCTGAGAGCTCTCTACTGGCAAGATACTCTCTAAACAGCTCTACATGCAGATCACAGAGCTTTAGAATATCGTTAATTGATATGCCCTCGCCAACAAGTTGCTGCTCTATCAAAGGAATTTCAAATGGGGATATCTGCTTAAGTATATCTCCAAACCTCTTCTTGAGCTCCTCTACACTCTCTCCTCTGTGAATAGCCTTCAACATGTTTTTAACTAGCTCTGCCTTTTTATTCATATCCAAACTTGACATGTGTCAAGCACCGATTAGAATAGATGGCTGGAGAGCAATATAAGAATAGCGATAGTGAATCGCAATGAAAAACCCATAAAGAGTTTTACATCGTCACATCATTTTTACACAACATCGCAAGTCGTTTATAAAGCCCTTACAGTTGTATGTTTACATCTATGCTCTAAGACAAGGATCTTTTCAAAAGGAAAATCTATATATAGGTCGCCTTTGCCATAGTATATACGGGGTCTTGCATGCCCCTCTGGAAATGCCAGGTGTGTGGATTTGTATATGAGGGTCCAGAGCCCCCTGAGAAATGTCCTAAGTGTGGCGCCCCCAAAGAACAGTTCAAACAGCTTTCACCACAAGAAGAGCAGCTTGTTCTAAGGTCTAGAAAGACTAACTATCTCCACATGAAGGCTCTATCACTATTAAGAGAGCTTCAGGCTGTTGCTGAAGAGATTATCCAAGATAATCTGGATCCACCATGTGTTAAGATAGCAAATGAGGAGAAGGAGTTCGCTTTAACGATGATTCAGAAGATTATGGCTGAGCTTGAAACCCATATGAAGAAGGGCAAGTGGGGCTAAACCCAATAGAATGCCATGTTTAAAAATGATTTGATTTAATAAAAAATGTTTTTTATAGCCTCATTCTCTTTGCTCGCCTCTGCCAACCATCTTTGTTAGTGCTGTTAGCAGCTCTAGTGGAATGACTATCTTCGTAGATGGTGCTTCTGCTATCGATTTGAGCGCCTCTAGATACTGAAGCAGAATGGCGTTTGGCCCTAGCTTCGCCGCCGCCTCGTTTATCAGCTCAAGTGCCTTCGCCCTTCCCTCTGCCACAAGTATCTGGTACTGTTTCTCTCCCTCACCCTTCTTTATCATTGCCTCTCTCTGGCCCTCAGCCTCTAGAATAGCCGCTGTTCTCTTGCCATCGGCCTCAGCTATCATAGCCCTCCTATTTCTTTCAGCCGCCATCTGCTTTATCATCGCCTCTTGAACCTCCTTTGGCGGTTTAATCTCTTTTATCTCAACTGATGTTACTTTTATCCCCCATCTATCTGTGACCTCATCTAGCCTAGCCCTAAGAGTAGAGTTTATGTACTCTCTTTTTGCAAGCACATCATCTAAAAGCATATCGCCTATTATAGCCCTTAGAGTGGTTATTGCTATACCTGTAGCCGCATTAACATAGTTTTGAACTGCTGTAACTGCTTTTATAGGATCGAATATCTTCATATAGACAAGCAGATCAACATCTACTGGCGCATTATCCTTTGTTATGCATGTCTGTGGAGGGATATCAATTACAAACTCCCTCAAGTCGATTGTTACACCAGTGTCTATTATGGGTATCAAAAAGACTATTCCAGGCCCCTTAACACCAACAAGTTTACCAAGCCTAAACACAACCAATCTTCTATACTCTGGCACAACCTTTATCCTTGGAACCACAATTGCTAGTATAATTATCAAAAACAGTATTAGTAGAAAGATTGAGACCACATCCATATCTGCCACCAAAACACATAGTTTTTGGCTGTAAAATAAATGCTTTTCTAATCAATTTTCTCGACATATAGCTTTAGACCATCGACCCTAACTACCCTCACTCTAGAGCCTGCTGGTATAGCCCCCCTAACAGAGTATGCTGTCCAATCCTCGCCAAGTACATAGACAACGCCAGGGCTTGTTTCACCAATATCTGTTTTGGCGATGCCTATAGAGGATAGAAGCTGTTGCTCCAAAGATGGTCTTCTTCTCCTAGCGGTTTCAACAGCTTTATACGCTGCAAAAACCATTATAGATGATATTGTTGCCAAGCCTCCAATAACTATGTAGACAGCTTGGGTAAGCAGCTGTGGGGGTGTTAGATAGATCTGGTAGGCAGCTCCAATAACGAGTAGTGCTATACCACTAACCCCGAATAAGCCGAACCCAGGTGTGAACATCTCTACTGCTAATAGTGTAGCCCCTGAAACAGCTATTATCAATGCAAATATGTCTGGGGGTATAATATTCATTGAGTAGAGAGATAGGGAAATAAGTATTGCGCCAGCTACTGCATATCCCTGGAAACCAGCTGTCAGAATCTCAGCCACAACCAAAATAGCTCCAGAGACTAGAAGAATCATAGACACTATTGGCAGTGAAAATACAGAGACTAGCCTATCCCATAAACCAGGTCTAAACACACCCGAGACAGAGACTCCAATAGCTTTTTCAACCTCCTCTAGAGAGTCAGCTCTTCTAGCAAAACCAATCGATATAGCCTCATCAGCTGTTAGAGTCTTTCCCTCTCTAACCATAGACTCTGCAACCATAACAAGAGTCGCATTGTTGCCGAAGAGCCTCTGAGCCAAAGACCTGAACCTGGCAGCTACATACTCAACTGTTTTCTTGTCAGATGGCTGGGGAATAGCATCGCCAATAACAGAGCCAGAGCCCATGAAAATACCTCTGCAAGCCAATGCAACCATAGATGCAGCTGAGACAGCATATCCACCTGGGGGGACCCACGCATAGCAAGTTATGTTTCTCTCAACAATTGTATTAACAATCTCGTCAGCAACAGATAGATACCCACCATAGCTATTGATACCCAGAATAACAACCCTATCACCAGCATCCCTAAAAACCCTCTGAAGAAAAGTCAATGCACCACCATCTACATTCATAGCCAGATCAACAAAAACAGCATTAGAATCCCCAGCAAACGCTATAGAGACTAAAGAGGCTAGATAACCTAAAACAACCAAAACAGCTATTACAAAAACCCTTGAAACAGCCATAGCATACACCCTAAATCATTTCGACTCCATTTATCGAGCTACACTATTTACTTTATCAATCTGTTCTCACAAAACAAAAACTTATAATACTTTATGGTGTACACTATGTTGGATCGAGCATAAAACTTTATGGCTATGAGAACAGCGAAAATTAATTTGCAATCCAATGTAGAATGATAATAAATGATTATAAATTATTGAACTGAGTATTACTGGTACACTCTATAAACATTGTTTTCCACCGTTAAAAAAAAAGCTTGCTCAGCTATACATTATATTATGAGGTGAGCAGATGGCTCTTACCACAATCTTTCGTGGGCATAGAACACTGGTTGTGTCAGCCCTTGTAGCTACCGTAGCAATAATAATACATGGTGTTGCGCCTGGATATTTCGCGATAAACAGTATTGATGTTATGAATAGTTTTAGCTCCTCATTGCAGAGTATCGGAGGATTTCTGAAGAACTCTATAAGAGACTTTATAGGGAATTTGTTTAGTTGCGCCACTTGTACATATGATCATAAGGATTGTATTATTATACCTGGTAAGTATTGTAACGGGACTGGTGTGTTCTCCAGGGAGATGATGATCTATGGTGGAACCAATGGTTCGTGGATCGACAGGATCTATTTAAGAACATCCATAGTTCCTGTCCCAAACAACTATGCCTATGCTATTGCGCATTCCCTTAGGCAGAGAGTTGGCATTAGCGTCAATATTGATGAGCAGCATCTATACACAATAATATTGAGGATAATTAGGCATACACCTGTTAAGGAGAGATGCAGTAGCGAGGAATGTGTTAAGATTTATAGGGTTCCAAGCGATGAGGCAATAGCATTTCTGGTTCTTAAAAATGGTAGCGGTATATCGATATATGTTGCCAAATTCAATGGCAGTAGGGTTGTCAGCATCTCTGCAGCTAGATACCTTGTTTATAGTCGAGAAATTGTTCTAGAGAATAGGCGGAGCATTAGGGATGAAGTGAAATCAAGGCTCAACATCACAGAAAACGATATTGAGAGGCTTGGCATCCCCACAGAGGTTGTAGAGAAGCTTATTGTCTATCGCTATAAACTTGATTTGAATAGTCTTGGCAAAGAATATACAACTATCGATGGCATCAACATTGATCCCGCAATGGCCCCGGGACCAGTTCTATATGAGCTAAGGTCCCAGATAGCAACAGGCTCCATAGTCTATGCCGAGACCATACTCAGAATAGAAACTTATTGGTCTCCAGTAATAGGGGTGATAGTATCGGCTATAGACAGAAGTGAATGCAAATCCTATACCCCAACAATGCTTGTATCTGACTGTTATCACAAAGTATATCTAACTGCATCGACAGTTGAAGGAGAGGCTTATGGAAAATATGTGCTTATTGTAGGCATACTCCCACCGATATACATAACCTACTGTGCTGGGGCAAAAATGGCTGTAAATAGAACAACTGGGCTACCTATTGTTGGCAATACACGTGTTTGTTGGTGGCTTGGCTCACCGCCACCAAGTCCGAGGGGATCCACCGGGTGTAAAGATATGTGCCCAGTTTGTATATATGGGTAAAGCCTGTCATAGGCAATGCAACAACTCTTTCCAAAGGATTCCAAAATCAGGGAAGGGTAATGTGTTTTCGAAACATTTTATGTGTCTAGCTGAAAGATTCTGACCTCTCTGTTTTTTAATTGGGGTAGGGGCAGCAATGCTAAAAGCAATGTTTTTTGTGTTTGGAGCTATTTGCTTCTTTTCTTTATTAAAATGTTTATTGCTATAGCTATTACCGCTGCTATTATTGAGAATATTGCTGAGAGGAGAGCTGTTGTAATGAATGAGCCTGTTAAGTCCCTGGCTAAACCTCCTATTAGTGGACCAGCTATGGATGCTGCCATTACAACTGATGTTTGTATACCCAGTAGTTTCCCCATGTTGTTTTGTCCAAACAGCTTTGGTATTAGAAGCATATGTGCAACTGGTTCTCCGCCAAATGCTAGAAATCTCAGCCAAATCATTGAAACTACCGCCTCTATGCTATGTTTGGTAAAGCTTATCGCTAAAAACATTGATGCTGCTTCTACAGCGTATAGCAGTGGGAGAGTCTCTAAAACACCTAGGCGCATAGCTATAAACCCCCATGCAAAGGCTCCTACACTTTGCAGCACACCCGATACGCTCATGACCATTGGTACATAGCTTCTAGATATAGTAGTGCTATCCATGCCCAGGTTCTTGCAGAAATCTGTTGTTATAGGTGCTAGGAACTGGAGGAGTATAGTGGATGACATAGCTATGAAGAATATTGGAGCAAGTAAGAATATGAATGTTGCCGGGATTTTTGCAAAGGTTGTCGAAGACCCTTTTACAGAATCTCTATATAGGCTTTGTCTAGAGTATATAATGCCGCAAACAATCATTGCTATAAACGATACTATTGATAGAGCAAGAAATACTTCAAACACGTCAAACACCTCTATCATTGCAGATATTATAGGAGACCACATAGTCAGAGCTAGATAGCTAGCGCTTTGGGCAATAGCCAAGGCAATGGCAGGTTTGTCAGAGAATGACATTAGCAGAGCGGGATTAACGCTCAACACTAGAGCTGTTGCGCCAAGGCCAGCCACAACATTTCCCGCATACCACATCCACATAGATAAACCCCATGAGAAAAACTTCATGGGGTAAAATACAAAGGCTGATAGAAGCTGTGTTAAAGCACCTATGTAAATAACAACCGAGGGCCCCCTCCTATCGTATAGACCACCAAGAAGATAAGATGAGAACACAGATGCCACACCCGATAGCATAGGACCTAGGGACAGCAGTGTAACAGCGCCAATGCTATAGTAGCTCATTAGATGTGAATAGAATATCGAGATATTCATTCTCCAACTAGATACGAGAATAGCTATTAAACCAGCCAACATGAGAACCAATCTCTTGCCGTTCATTGGCACCCCCTTTACATGCACATTTTGCATAGAAAGGGTTTTTAATATTTAGACTAATTATTTGTTATCTCCCATGTTTTCTAGCTATAGCAACTACAGCATTTTTGTCAAAGTACACTAACTCTACTACTGTGAAGCCCTCTCTAGATAGGAAAAAGCGAAGAAGATTCACAGGTATGTCGCTTGCATTGAATATGATTCTGATCTCCTCGACCTCCTCTCTAGAAATACTACGCAAGCTATTTACTAAAACAGCTATGGGATGCGAATTGCAAGAGCTTGGCACACCCCTCAAATCTATTTCCTTGGTTCTCAACCTCCTCACCACACCATGGCAGACCCCACCATCGAAACCCAGGAGTTAACACTATTACATAGATATTTGTTGAGGAAACAAAAGTTTTTGCCTTGTTTGCGAAAAAAGCTTTTGATGATGAGTGCACGTCAGGTTGAGTGATGATTGAACAGTCGTGTGCTGAGCAAGGTAATTTCAGTTTTTTGCATAGACATGAGGTTTAAGAGCTGTGGAAAATTCCTTGGTGTTGTATAGTGGGCTAAGTTGCTTTTCTAAAGATTTTGAATCCGTTGGTGTAGCACCATAGAAGCAGTGCTATAGCTATGATTATGCCTCCCACCAACGCATATATAATACTCATGGTGTTCTGAGGAACCTTTTCCAGTGTTGCTGTAGAGAGGATTGTTGTTAAAACAGTTTCTTGGGATGACACAGTTTTTGTTGTAGTAACTGTCGCAAATTGTGTAGCTGTTTGCTGTGATGGGGCTTGAACAGTTTCTCTCTGTGTTAAGGTAATTAAGCTGATGTAGGTTGATACTTGCTGCACTGTTGTTGGTGTAATACGCTCCACAGTAACTGTTGTTGGTTGTAAAAGAAGAGCCCACACTGTTGATGTTGTTGTGGTGGGGGATAGCTGTGTGAGGGTTACTGTTGATAGAAGTGTTGTTGTCGCTGTAATTGTTGTAGTTGGTATAAGGACTTGGGGTGTAGTGGCATTTAAGCCGCTAACCCTCTCTAGGCTTATGCTCACATATGCCTCATAAGATATGAGATTCATTAGTATAATGGTATAGTTGCCGCCCGCCATAGTCTTAATAGAGAATGTTGTTTGCTGCCTAGTTGCATTAATTCTAAAAATGGCCACAGGATAATTCTGCGGATCCAAAACAATTCCAGCTACATCTATACAAAAATCGACTGTACATGTAGCTCTACTCTTTATTGTGCCAACCACACTATCTAGTGGATTTAGCCTAATCTGAAACCTTACAAAAGACTTTGGCGGTATAAAAACATAGTCATTGGAATATATGACCTGGCCATACAGACTCTGAATTGATGCATGCAATGCAATTCCTATAAGAACAATCAGTACCACTAGACTACATTGTTTCCCAACCCTTTCAACTAACTGAAAGATATTCACAGCCTGCATATCTTCCCTCCAGTATACGCAACCATGTAAACACATATATATAGTTTATCTCTTCTAGTCTAAAAACAGCAATAGAGATCGAAACATCTACACCAAGTGATGATAAGATCGCCGCTCTGATCAGTGATGATGGCCGAGTTCACTGACAACATATTCTCTACTAAGCCAAATAAGACACAGAAAGTTAGCATCGATTATATCAGCGCAATTCTCTCCTATCATCAATCAACAGCGGTGGAGGATCATCATCAAAATTTTGCATCAAAAACACAAAAAATATGTATATGTATAAAATGTTTATCAGTGCGTATAGCTGTTATCACAATTCAAATCGCGGCCTCTATCATCATCACATCTATACATGAATAAAAAATACTATTAAAAGCTTTTGATTATATTTCATCCATAGTGTGGAGCTGTAGTAACTATGACAGATGTGATGAGGGCTGTAGCCTCTGCTGATATGTGATGTTGCCCCTACCCCCTGATCAATCCTATGGCTACGCAAATCTTAAATTATGAAAAATATAGTGTATAATACTGTGTGTGATAGTGATTGGAGGCATCGTGGATTTGTAGGTCTTGTGGTTTTCGTGCTAACATATTTGATGGCTATTATTGGAGGTGCCCTGTTTGCGGATCCCCGATAGATATATCTTATGAGCCTGTCTATGAGTTTGGTGGTAGGGGTCTTGATAGGTTTCGTGGTTTGCTTCCTTTTACGCCTGATAGGTATAGGGGTGAGGGGGAGACAAAGCTTGTTGAGGAGACCATTGATGGTGTTAAGCTGTTGCTTAAGCTTGAGTATATGAATCCGAGTGGCAGTTTTAAGGATAGGGGATCAGCTCTATCCATCTACTATGCCTATAGAATGGGTTTTAGAAGAGTGGTGGAGGACTCGAGTGGAAACGCGGGTTTGTCGGTAGCTCTATACTCATTGGTCTACGGGCTAAAACCAACGATAATTATACCCAAAACTGTTTCTAGATCTAAGAGAGATCTGATTAGAGTTGTGGGAGGAGATGTTGTAGAGGTTGACACAAGGCGTGATGCCGCTCTCTACGCTGCTAAACTATCTTTGACAGGATTCTATGTTGCTCATACATGGAGTCCTCTATACATATACGGCTCAGCAACAATAGCATTTGAAGTGTATGAAGAGGTGGGCGAGCCCGATGCTGTAATAGCCCCAGCAGGTTCTGGGGGATTGTTGCTAGGCATTATAAAGGGTTTTGAAATTCTCAAAAAGCTTGGAAAGGGAAAAAGGTTCCCCGGCCCATAGCAGTCCAAGGCTACAGTGTTCAGCCAATATTCAAAGAGGTTAAAGGGTTCGAATCAGCTGGAGAGGAATCAACTCTAGCAGAGGGAATAATGGTTCAAAACCCACCAAGACTAAAAGAGGTGGCTAAAGCGATTAAAATGTATGATGGGGATGTAATACTAGTTGGAAACAGCGAAATAAGAAAAGCCCTTGAGAATCTAATTGACATGGGATTCTTAGTAGAACCAACATCTGCCACAGTATATGCAGCATTTGAGAAGATCAAAGAGAAGTTGAGAGGACTTAGGATACTTGTTCCACTTACCGGATCAGGACTGAAGATGGTTCAAGAACTATAGAAACATGATTAGGGCGGTCCAGCACCGAAAGCCCTCAGCACATTTTGATTGCATATTACACTATGGCTATAGGCCTTAACACAAAATATAATGATAAAAACAATTGAGAATATTGATGTAGAAATCTATACTTTTACGCAACCCCCTTTCTAACGCTTTCGATATATCTTGCTATGTCTGCAAACTCTGTTTTTCGCTGTGTTCTTGGTTTCCCAATAGGTATTATGTACATTGGTGTCTCGCCACTTTTCAGAGTTAATATCTCGGCAACTCTTCTATCATCAAATGCTCCTATAGCGACTGTTCCAAGGCCTAGGGTTGTTGCCATCAGATATATGTTTTGCCCTGCATGACCCACATCCATAGGCACATATCTTGTTCTACCCCTCTCGCCATAGAATCTAGTTGTTCTTTCAAAAACAGCTGTTATCACAATGTCTATGGGTGCTTCTCTAACCCATGGCTGATTCAAAGCCGCTTTTGATAGAGCCTCTCTATAGTCCCCATGCTTTATCAGTTCAATTGCATGTGCTCTATCGTTGTATTTGTATATTGCTGGTTCTAGGTATGTACTATTTGTTAAAACACTTTTCTCTCCGACGACAACATATATTTCTAGTGGGTATGTTGCTCCAGCGCTTGGAGATGATCTAAAACCGTGTTTGGGGTCTGTAACTCCATAGGCAGCCCACAAAAGCATTGAAAGCTGCTCAACTGTTATGGGATCAGGTGAAAACTCTCTAACACTTCTCCTCAAAAGAATAGCCTCCTCAACAGAAACGCTAGAAACCTTTTTAGGGAAAGGCAGTAGTATTATGGTCAAACTTGAGTCACCTCAAATTGTTTATAGATCTTCTCAAGCTCTTTCACAGCTACTTCAAGCTCATCAATGTTATTAATACCAGCTGTAATAACGATATCGTTATTCTCTGAAATATCTGGTCTTGCATACCTTGGTTTAAATAATTCAACAGTTCTTTTTATGAATAAGAGGTTTTGCACATTTGTAATGTCATTAGCATATTTTGCGATACCCTCACCCTCCAGATGCATGCCATATTCCTCAACATAAACATTGAACGAAATTCTGTTTCTGCCACTATATTTATATGCACTAACAATTTTTTCGCCGTTTCTCAATGGAGTTGCAACTCTATAACCCAAGTCTTGGAGTTTTTTCACAACGTCTTTGAATCTTTCATCAATTACATGCTCAAATACTTCAACGGGCCCACTCCAACCAGCAATTGTGTGCAGAGCATCCACCACAGCACCAATATGTATCACTGGTGTGTAGGGCTGTGAAAAGCCGTGGAACATGCATATAGCTTTTTGTGGTGGCCAATAGTATACACCTCCCCTCTTAACACGGTATACAAAATCTTTTTCGCTGAAATCTATTTTTATTGGCGATGGAAAGCATATCTCTTGTTTCCATGTAGTAGCCTCAGATTTAAATGGAATATAAGACTTTATACAATTGCTATGATTCTCAACATCTATCACAAGAGAGCTATTTGTATTCTTAAAAAGCACCTCTAAAAGCATATTTCTAGGCCTCTAAAAATTCTGTGCCCCTGATGTATAAGCAAAGCAGTTTTATTATCTACCTTTTCTTTTTCTTTGGGGCTGATATCTTAACCCTAGCTATTTCAGTAGATTTATATGCATCAAGTGCTACGAAGGTTATAATGGCTATTCCAAAGCCTATTAGAGCGGCCGCCACAAACATCCCTCTGGCGTCTACGCCACACACATATCTTATCTCTCTTTGGTTCCAGCTAGATGGTGACAAATCGAATTTTATCGATGGTGAGGATTCGAATGAGAGGGCTGAGATATTGAATGAAACAACCCTGAATTTAGACGATGCGTTGATCTCAATTGTGTAAACGCCTTTTGGCATTGAGG
Source organism: Ignisphaera sp. (assembly GCA_038735125.1). Lineage (NCBI taxonomy): Archaea > Thermoproteati > Thermoproteota > Thermoprotei > Desulfurococcales > Desulfurococcaceae > Ignisphaera > Ignisphaera sp. Next base: position 123,988 of record JAVYNU010000002.1, on the reverse strand, counting down.
GTGGCGATAGGAAGAATTTGCTGTCTGAAACAGTCGATGTGTTGTACTGCAAGGGTATGTACAGCAACGTGGCATTTTTACTATCCCTCACTGTTATCGATCCTGTAACATTCTTCGACTCAGACACTATGTCGTATTTCACTAGAAATGGTGAGACAGCTGATGTATTCAAAGAGATTGTGTCTCTATATGTTTCGCCAGGGCTTAGCGTCACATTTGATATCTTTCCAAAAACTATTGTGACGTACTGTGTGTAGTTGCTGAGCAGAGATAAGACGCCTTCGAATTTGTTTGGTACTGAGACATATGTTGAACACGACTTTAAGTCGATACCGTAGTTAGATAGTATTAGCACCCATCCAATAACAAAGGCTAGGATCCCCGTGGCTATTAGGACAACAGCTACATCTCTACTCAACATAATGCGCCACCCAATCAATTTATCAATCTAGTAGGTATAGCAAGGGTTAAAGTATATATACTTTTTCCTTAGCCACAGTTTATCACGCAATAAAAAAGGGGCTAAAAATGTCTGTAGCAATAGATGATGGCATCATTTTAATTGATGGGGAATTCAAGTTTTTGCTAGGTGTTAACTATTGGCCCAGAAAATTGAATATTAGAATGTGGAGGGACTGGAATGAGGATGCGATTAAAGAGGATTTGAAGTTGATGAGATCTCTTGGTATCAGGGCTGTCAGATTCTTTATAAAGAACGAAGATTTTGCTGATGAAGATGCAAACGTTTTTCCAGATGCGCTGAGAAAGCTGGGGAGGTTTCTGGATCTGCTAAGAGAAAACGGCTTAATTGGCTTTCCAACTCTTATTGTGGGGCACATGAGTGGGAAGAACTGGGAGATTCCATGGCTAAAACCGGAGGAGATCTACACCTCTCACGGAATTGAAAAGACTATAAGATTTGTAGAGGCTATAGTCAAAAGCTTTTCTGACCATCCATCGATCAAGGGGTGGATTCTAAGCAACGAGCTTAGTCTTGTTAAAAGGGCTGAGAAGAGGGAAGAGGCTCTAGCACTTCTAAAACTCTTTTCCAGAACAGTCAAGGAATTGGCAAACAATGTTTTGGTCTCCTCTGGCGATGTGCCAGACAGCTATTTGCAGGAAACACCAAATGTCAAATCTATTGTAGACTATGTTGGACCCCATCTATATCTATACGACACCGATCCAGTCAGACATGGATATACCTATGGAGCTATGATAGAGCTTTTCTCAAATGACGGTACACTACCTGTGATACTAGAGGAGTTTGGTTTTAGCACACACCAATACTCAGAGGAGAGTCAGGCAAGATTCGTAAACGAGGTTCTATACACATCCCTAGCCCACAGAGCCTCAGGTGCTTTCATATGGTGCTTCTCAGATTTTATCCACGAGAGCGATCCGCCATATGAGTGGAGACCTCTTGAACTAGGCTTTGGCATAGTCAGAAAAGACGGTTCTCCAAAGCCTGTTGCAGAAGTTGTGAAGAGGTTTTCAGAGGAGCTAGAAACTATTGAGAAGCTCAAGATAAATACTGTGTTTAGGAGAAGACCCGAGGTATCAATTGTATCTCCGTTCTATCTCTTCAAAGACTATGAATTTGTGTGGTACAAAAATGCGCTGGGCTTTTGGAGGGTTATACAGCCAGTCATAGCCGCAAGCATAATAGCATCTTCTTGTGGGGTGGACAACACAATTGTGTTTGAACTAGACATAGACAGGGTTGTTAAAAACAAAAAGCTACTGATAATGCCGTCAACTATATTGGCCTTGTCCTCGACATGGAGAAAGCTTCTAGAATATGTAGATGGAGGTGGATCGCTATACACATCACTTGTAAAAGGATTTGGAGATTTCAAGGCTTCACACGAATCCGCAACACATCTGTGGACAGAGCTCATGGGAATCGAAAACATTCTTGAGGCTGGGTCATATGGCTTCGTATACTATGGCAAGATCTCTATAGAGTTTGTCAAGGATCTTGGAGAAATTAGAAAGGGAGAGAAAATCGATGTCAACATCCCAATACCGATATACACATATAGGTGTAGAGCCGTTGATGCAGAGGTTATAGCTGTTGATGGCAATGGAGAGCCTGTTATCTTCAGAGCTAGGAGAGGCAATGGCTATGCATATACATCGACAATACCGATAGAGCTTATAGAAGCTGTTTCAGTGCATATGGACTGGAGTGGGAGGATCCAGAGGCTATACAAATCAATTGCAGCAGAATCCAATGTGAGCATAGTCTACGAGTCTACATCTCCCGAGGTGGAGGTAAAGCCGTTCTACGGCAGTGGATCAGACATAGTCATAGCTGTAAACCACGGCGATAGCAAAACGGTTGAGATTCTGATTAGAAGAGAAGCTAAGAGCATATCGAAAATTGGGGGAGATGCAAAGATTGTTTCTGCCGAGGGTAGAAAGGCCATTGTTGAAATGCCGAAGAAATCAGCTATTGTCTTGCAAATCACATAACTTTTATCTGGATCCAAACACCCTGCTTATCTCAAGCCAGTCCTCCCTAGACAGTCTCCACCCCATTGCACCGGCATTCTCCTTGACATGCTCTATACTAGCAGCTTTTGGTATTGGGATAACGTTGTCTATGCATATAAGCCAGTTTAAAGCTACCTGCACTGCTGTCTTGCCATATTTCCTACCAATATTCTCTAGGTAGGCGTTTCTCGCGAGCTGGCCTCTTTCAAGTGGTGTGTAAGCCATGTACATAAGACCCTCTCGCTGTGCATATGGTATAACATCTTTTTCATCGTCTCTATGAAGCAAGCTGAAATGGTTTTGTACTGCAACAACATCGTATTTCTTTGTACATGACCTAGCCTCCTCTATTCCCCTCACAGAGAAGTTTGAAAGCCCATAGAATCTTATAACACCATCGTCAACAAGCTTCTCAAAAGCCTTTATAGTTTCGCATATTGGTGCAGCATCGCTTGGCCAGTGGAGGAGATATAGGTCTATGTATGTCCCCAGCCTCTTAGAGCTTGCCACAGCAGATTTCAGCACATTATCGTATGAGGCATTGGAGGGCCAAACCTTTGAAACTATGAAAAGCTCATCTCTTTTGAAACCCCTTATAGCTAGACCCACAATCTCCTCGGCATGTCCACCACCATACATTTCAGCAGTGTCTATAAGTGTCATACCAAGCTCTATACCCTTTCTCAAAGCCTCTACCCACTCCCTATCCATCGAATAGTCTGGCACCCAATAACCGCCGCCAATGCCCCATGTACCCATGCCCAACGAAGATACACAGCCAATTTTATTAAAGCATTTAACATCTTTAGCCATGGTCTACCACCAAAAAACTGTTATCCAAGCCCAGCTATGCACAATATGTAGAACTGTGCTTATCTCTTTAAAAAATCTAAGCCCTATGAGCTCTATCCTCAGCTCACATACTCATAGACTTGGTCTACAACATCTTGGAAACTCTTCGATCTTCTATCCCTAGGCCTTGGCAACTTAACCTCAATTATTTTAGTTATCTTCGCTGGTCTCGGCGTCAGTATCACTATCCTATCTGCCATGAGCACAGCCTCCTCAACATTGTGAGTGACCATAACTATGCTCTTAACTGTTGTTACCCCAGACAACCATAAGTCGAGTATCTCGGCCCTGAGAGCCTCAGCTGTTAGCGGATCTAGCTGCGAGAACGGCTCATCCATTAGAAGTATTGTGGGCTCAACAACAAGCGCTCTAGCAATGTTCACCCTCTGCCTCATGCCACCGCTAAGCTCATATGGATAGAAGTCCTCGAAGCCTTGGAGGCCAACTAGAGATAGATACTTCAGGGCCTTTTCCCTTGCAACTTTTTTATCGACGCCTTTTGCAATGAGAGGAAGAGCAACATTGTCTATGACTGTTAGCCAAGGCAACAGGGTAGGAGATTGAAAAACAAATCCATAGACAATATTTCCAATTGTTTTTATCTCACCATCATCAGCTTTTTCAACACCTGCTATAATTCTAAGTAGTGTCGATTTTCCACAGCCCGATGGGCCTAGAATTGCTATGAACTCCTCGCCAATGTCAAGTGTTATACCATCTAATACCCTGAGAACCTTACCTCCTTCGCCAAAGTTTTTAACGATGTTGATGAGGCTAACAAGAACCATGTCTATTCAACCACAAAAGATTTTTCAACGCGTTTAAAAACCTGTGACCAAACAGTCTTATTCAATAACACTATCATCAGAGCCCATAGAATGACTATATAGAGAACCCTGCCGTAGCTTCCTTCATACGCATATCTGCTCAGCAGAGAGCCTACACCACCAAGATCAATTACTGTGGTGCCACTCTCAAAATATTCTGCAACTATTGATGCATTCCACGCCCCACCCCAAGCACTCAAAGCGCCAGAGGCAATTGATGGTAAAAGCGATGGTATTAGAATGTATCTGAAGTAATTAAACCCTTTTATGCTATAGACTTTTGCCAGCTCTAGAACCTCTAACCTAATCTTTGGCACACCAAACAGTATAACATTGAAGAATTCATACCAAAGAGAACCCTGTAGAAAGACAATGAATGAGACTAGCCAAGGCATTTTCGCTGCTAATGGTGATAGAATAGGCCACCAGAGTATAGCTGGTATAGATGCCAAAATCTCGCCTACAATAGCTATCGATTTGCCCCAGCCTTTCACAAGAGAGAGATACGCCATGCCAACCGTTATTATAAGAGAAACTATTACGACCAGACCAACTCTAGCGAGAGAAATTAGGAAGTTTATTGCGAATTCCAATATGGGTAAAGAACTTTTTTGTAGGTAAATAGTAGCATTGATGTATAGAAAAGATAGGGCTAGGAATGGAACAATAACTATTGTACCGTGTCTGGTTATACCCTTCGACTCAAACTTTATTCCAATATGCATGATACTCTCCCAAATGATGGATACAAATTTATAAATATAGTAGAATGCTCTATGCCATGCTGGAAGAATGCGTTGCTGGATTACTAGATTTGTAGCTGGATTAAATATAAGTAAATAAGATGCCACAATAATCGCGAAAAGAATTGCAATAGCTGTGTAGAATCCTAGCATGTTCCCCCTATTGTAGAAGTCCATTATTAGAGAGCCTATGCCTAGAAGCTTGTACTCCTCAGAACCAGCCGATATGACCTCTGCTGATGTTAGGAAGAACCATCCCCCAGCCCATGAAATTATACTGTTAGCAGCTATAGCAGCTCTAGCTGCTGGCACATATATATATGCAACTCTAGAGAATGTTTTAAGACTGTATATACTAGCCATATAAAACACCTCAGGATCCAAGGATTTTATAGAGCTATAGACACCGAATATCATGTTCCATAGAAGACTGGTTGTTATTAGAAAGATTGCTGCAAGTTCTAGTCCAATGCTTCTAGGGAGGAAAGTCACAAACATCACAATTGCTATTGGGAAGAAGCCTAGTATTGGAATGGACTGGAGAATATCTAGAATAGGCATCAAAACCGCTTCTGCGATTCTTCTCCTAGCCATTAGAATGCCTAGTGAGATGGCAACTAGAAGAGACAGTATATATGCAGCAAGCATTCTTCCAAAACTCGCCAAAGATGCTAGGGCTAGGAGTACAGCATCCAACATCCCAACCTTTTTCAGTGCTCAGTCATTGTCATAGATATAACATAGATTTAAAAAGCTCTTTAGATAATTAAATTATTTAGGTGCTTATTGGAGGTGTCAAAAGAGGCAGATAGAAACTTTCGTCCCATTCCACGCGATGTGCTCCCAGACCACGTTATAGGGTTGGTAGAGGCATTGTATAGCCTGGGTGGCTCGGCAGACCCCATGCACATAGGCGATATTACCAGCGAGTCTATAGATGTTCTTCCAAAGGCTATAGATGTTGCAGAAGCGTTGAACCTGCTGAAATATGAGAACGGCTATCTACACATAACTGAACTTGGTAGAAAAGTTGCTGAGGCTAATGCCAAGAAGCTGAAGAAGATTCTTAGAGAAGCTGTTCTCGCAAACAAAATCGAGCCTCTCTACGAGATTTACATAACGTTAAAGAAGAGAAGGGCTATACCTATTGAAGAGTTTGAAAGTATAGTTGAAAAACATTACAGAAGGGTAAATAGAGATGTTATAAAAAATGTTCTTGTATGGGGCGCTTACCTAGAGCTCTTCAAAATGAGTGAAGATGATTCGCAAATAGTTTTAATACATGACTAGATCCGCTACATAAAAAATTTTATAAAAATTTTAGCTGTGTCTACGGCACATAAACCACAGTTTATATCGTTTATATCATATGCTTAGACGTATTTATGTTTCTTATAAGTACGAACGGTATCTTTGACGGTGTTGAAACCTCCCACCACTGGATCTTATACAATTCCTTCTCCATCATTTCAATATTGTTCAGTATATTCGGGAGTTTATCTGCTATCCTAATTTTTGTAACTGGCTTAACTATTCTACCATTCTCTATATAGAATATAGCATCTCTGGCAACTGTAGAGAATAATCCTTCAACATAGTTTTGAAGTCTTGTATACCAGTTATTTGTTATTAGAATACCCCTCCTAATCTCTGATATCATCTCATCTAGTGTTGTATTGCCAGGTCTCACAACTATGTTCCACGGTTCTGGGCTAATCCAACCAGCATTAGCTGTTGAGCTTGCCCCCAGCAATCTGGCTGTTTTTGTATTATGTAGAAATGTCTTTAGAATGCCATTCTCTATGATTGGCTTGTTAAATGTCTCTAGGGCCTCATCATCAAAGCTTCTGTAATTGGGTAGTTCCCTGTTTCTTGGCTCGTCCAAAACTGTTAGATGCTCTGATGCCACCTTATCCCCAGGCTTGTTCTTCATGAACATCGACCAGCCCATTACAACCGAGTATGCTGATGCCATTGAAACTATATATTCAAGTAGATTGCCAAAGACCATGGGGCTTAGAATAACATCGTAAACACCTGGCTCAATCACGCTTCTATTTCTAGACTCTACAGCGTATCTAGATGCTATAAAAGCCATTGTCTCAAGCTCTTTAGTGTCTAGAAACGTTGATGTGAAACACCACTGCCCACTTCCATCTGGTTCCGCAAATGCTCTAAGATAGCTTTGCAGAAACGTCTTTCTCTCCTCTAGCAATGCTCCCTTAGATGTTGCTAAAACAGTTTCTGTTTCACTCATTTGAAGCATTCCAGCGACGCTATCTATCTTCTTCTCTCTGTGGGCAACTTCTATAAACATTTCGGCGAGCTTGCCGATGTTGTCCATACCATCATGTATCCCCTTATCAAAGACCTCTTCACTATATGTAATCTTGGTTGGCTCAGGCAGGGGCGCATAGATAGATGATTCCTCTATCTTTCTAGACAATGTCAATAATGTTTCAACTGGTTTGTAGAGCTCTTCAAGACTTTTTGGCTCGAATCTGAGAACAAATATCCTCTTCTCCTTAGCTAGGTAAAGATCTACACCAACCCTCTTCCAGTTCTGAACCACGCTAACCTCGCTATTAGCTATTTTACTCATTATAGTATCTGTTATCATCGCTTTGACAGCTACGTCGTCAAAACCTTTTTTGCTAAGTTCATTTACAAGCTTGGCTATAAAATCAACATCTATTTTCATCATATTGCCACCCCAAGCCTAATATTCTTTAGCCTCACATCTGGTCCTCCAAACCATACTGGGACACCCTGCATAGGTTCACCCTTACCACATGTCCCAGCATAGAATCTAAGCTCTTTTCCAACAGCATCTATACTGCTATAAAAGGATTTTGTTGTAAGCTCTAAAACAGGGTTTCTAACAAGCTTTGTCAGCTCCCCATGCTCGATCAGATAAGCCTCTAAACCAACATATCTCTGGCTCCACCTCTCGTCGTCTATGTTCCACTCCATATAGCTTTTAATATATACCCCCAGCTTTACATCCTCTAAGAGCTCCTCGAATCTGTGGTCACCTGGTTTTAGATATGTGTTGGCCATTCTCACTATAGGCTCGCTTGTATAGTCCATGGCCCTGGCAGCTGCATTGCTTTCAACACCAAATATCTTCGCTGTCTCTCTATTATGCAGAAACTCGTTTATTAACCCCTCTTTATACAGATAGCGGGGTCTGGCAGCAACACCCTCGTCATCATATAGATAGTAGCCATAGCTACCAGGGATTGTAGGGTCATCAATTACAGTCGCATTCTCATTTCCTATCCTATAACCAATCATACTAGGTTTTATAAAGCTTCTCCCAGCCTGGGCAGCCTCTCTACCAAGTATCCTATCAGCCTCGCTTGGATGACCACAGCTCTCATGAACTATTAGAGCAACTATTTCACTGCCAACAACAACTGGCACACTATCTTTTGGAGGCTCTACAGCTGTTAGAAGTATCTCCTCAAGCTTTCTAGCCTCATCAGCAGCAGCCCCAACAACATTCCACTTCTCAAGCCATTCCAGGCCACCTGAAGCCCCTAAAGTCTCTAGCCTTTGGATATAGCCTTTTTGAGGGTGATGAGCCACGATGTTGTAGTATATGGATATTCTTGGAATAGAGCTCTCCACATAGGCTCCATCACTATTAACTACAACCTTCTTCTCAACCCACTCTGTATACGAAAGTGTTGCTACTGGAACCTTCGCCTCTTTAACAGAATTTGACGCTGAGTCCCAAAATAGCTTGTGTAGACTAATCTTCTCTTCAACATCAATATCAGAGAATTTCTTCACAGGATTCACAGAGTATTTAACTCTACCAAGTCTCGCCTCTGACAATTCAATAGGCTTTTTAACCGCATTCCTATGTGTTCTCGCCCTTGCAACAGCCTTTTGAACAACCTCTCTAATGCTGTCTCTACTCAAATTGTTTGTCGATGCAAATCCTAGAACACCATCAACCAAAACCCTTATTGCAATCCCTTCGCTTAACTCGCTATATGCAGATATTAGTGCTCCATTCCTAGAACTCATACCTTGCAACTCTACGCTATGATACCTAGCTTCAGCATATTTTGCCCCAGCCTCCTCAGCAACCTGCAAGGCATACAATAGCAAATCCTCCAAATTTCCTGCACCAGGTATAGGATTAATAAGAGAGTTTTTATTTTCTTACCTCTATTAAAACCGATTTGACGAGATAGAAGGCAACTGGTATAAGAACGATTCCAAATGCTATTGCTATTCCTATTGAAAGCATTTTCAGCACATCGCCTACATAACCATATCTACCAAATATAGCGGCTAATCCAACTAGTATAAATGATAGCATCACAATGAACTGGAGATATGGTGCAACCTTTGCAAAGTCTGGATGCTCTTGCAAAATCATTTTAGACACATCAATAACTATTATGACACCTATGGCAATAGCCACAATACCTACAAGCAGGGGGTATATCATCTCTGATGGAAGTTTAAATAAGGTGAATGCAACTGTTAGCATTATAGCTATCAAGCCAACCAGTATCACATTCTCTATCAAGCTGATCAGGTATTTATATGAATCTCCCCAGCTTCTAGAGAGAGTCGAGCCTAAGTATTTTGAAAGCATTATAGACAATATGGTGCCAAGAGCTATGACAGCAACACCGCCGATAAGATAGGGTATGTAAGAAACAACAGAATATATGAGAGCGCCCCCATCACCACCAAGGGGGATATAGCCGATAGCCACAACAAGTGATAAAGCTACGATAAAAGCCATAGTCAAACCACCAATAAGACTCGATAAATCAAGTTCTAACACAGCTATACTCTTTCCAATATCTGTTCTTAGCAAAGGCTTCTCAATATATTTGTCGATAACCTTATTAACTATTTTACCAACCACATACCCTATGACAATACCAACAACAATCCATATCAATGCAGCAATCAAATTCGGAAGGACAGCTACAAAAGACTGCCATAACCCGCTCAACACATCTCCTACACTACTCAACTAGGATACCCAGCAACTAGATTTTTGGAAGACTTTATAAGTTTTTGCCTAGACATAGGTGATGGGATCACAACTGTTACGTCTTTAATAAAAGGGCTCTTAGGTGTGGTGTTTAATCAAATCAAATGAATATACTATTAATAATACATGATATACTAGATTAGCAGAGATTTTAAGTTGCGGAAAAATATTTTTAGTGGTTGTACATATTGTGAAGAGTACCCCTGGGTCTGAACCATGATGAGAAGGCATTTGTCGGATGGTGATGCACTATGAATGTTAGAGAGATCTTTGATCTCATAGTGTCTGCTTCTGTTGTCTTCGTAATATTTTCTCTTCCCTATTTTAATCCACTCAACTATGAAATGTTGCTTGCCTACCTCCTCGCCACAATAACCGCATTTGTTTTCCATGAACTTGCCCATAGATCCGTTGCCAAATCCAAGGGCGTTTTCGCCGTTTATAGAGCTTGGTACCTGGGTCTTTTAATGTCTCTTGTTCTTGCCATAGCTTCTCGTGGAGCACTTGTTTTTGTTGCTCCTGGGGCTGTCGAAATTTATATGCCAATCTATTTACCGTCAATAGAATCTAGCATCGCTATTGCAGGTCCCATAACTAACGCAATAATATCGTTGATATGCATACCACTATCGATGGTTCCGAGAATCTCTGTTTATGCTCGTGTTGTAGGCTATGTAAACTCTTTTTTAGCACTATTCAATTTACTGCCCATACCGCCTCTCGATGGGTACAAGGTTTTCAGGTATGATGTTACTAGATGGGGGTTATCAATGCTCTTATCCATAGTTTCTTTCATACTCTACATACTTTTTATATAACCTTCACTCTCTTCAATTCTATCGAACTGTCTCTAATCTCAATGAAATCTATCTCCCCATTATCCAACGGCTCGCCCCTCCATCCAAATAGGCTCTTAAGGTAGTAGCCTATAGTCGAAGAAGCTATGACCACGCTGTTCTGATTTGGTGTGATTCTTAATAACTGGTAATAGTCTCTGTTCTTTTCACCTTCGCCAGCTATATAATTCAGAGAGAATGATACAACCTTATTATTTTTCTCATCAATCATTATACCAACACTATTGAGAGACGTTTCAACAGCCCCCATCTCTATAAGTCTGCTCAATGTTCTCGACAAAGAGTCTGCATCTATGCTATCAACCTTTTTTGCAATCCAATATGCAATAAAGAACGAATCGGCATAACTACTTGCAAGATCTTCTAATCCAAGCTCTTTCGCAAGCAAATTCTTATTGACAGAGCCGTTGTGTGCAAACCACAAATGGAGTTTTCCAGGTATGTTTATGTAAAATGGATGAGAATTAAACATATTTATTGGTTCCAATGTCGTTAATCTGCTATGCATTACCATGTGAATCCATTGCAAATCCATTGGAATACTTTTAACAAATCTTCTAATGTCTTCATCTAATAGCGGTAGCGCTGTTTTATAGTGTGCAAATCCCATCTCACCAAATTTCATAAATACATATGCTACTCCCCAGCCATGATTATGGGCTCTCCTACCCCTTCTAACCCTATCAAGAATAACATCATATTGCGTTGCAAGTTTAAACCCCCTTACAACCCTGATTAAATTACCTGTTTTGCCAAGACCTACAAAGTGAAGTATTCTACACATCTATCTATCCACCTATGCGGTTTTTACGTTATTAGTGATTTGTATATTAATAAATGTTCTTGGGTGCTGTTCTAGAGAGGAATTCATCTACAAGCGCTTCTATAGATGGCCCTTCAACTATTTTCATATGCCAGAATACTCTTACCACTGGTTTGTTGATTTTTATAATTCTTTCTATTCTTGCTGGTGTCCCCAGTACAACAGCATCTGCAGGAACCCTGTTTATAGTCTCTTCAAGATCCTTCAGTTGCTGGGGTGTATAGCCCAAGCTTGGTACTACGGGCCCTATGCCGGTATAGAGCTCATAAATCTTTTTTATATAGCCAACAGCATAATCTCTTGGATTGATAACCATAGCTCCAAACTTCTTTGCCGCTATGTATCCAGCTCCATAAGGCAGACCTCCATGCGTGACTGTCGGAGCATCCTCAACTACAACAACTCTTTTACCCGAGATCTCATTGACATTGTCAACCTCCACAACGAAATCTGCTTTGACTATATGCGCGTCTTTATTTATCTTCCTTACATTATCAATAATTTTATTAATGTCGTCCTCTTTTGCCTCCCCAACCTTAGTTATTATTATAGCATCAGCTAGTCTTATGTTGACCTCGCCTGGATATGCATTAACCTCTATTCCAGGTCTTGTACCGTCTGTTACAGTAATCCAGTACCATGGTCTATAGAATGGCCAATCATTATTTCCGCCATCCCACAGTATCACATCTCCAAGCTTCTCAGCCTCTATGAGAATACTTGCATAGTCCACACCTAATAAGACTCTTGACCCAAGTTCTAGGTGAGGCTCTATCTCTTCTCTCTCCTCTACCGTAACACCATACTTATCTAAGTCATCTAAACTCTTGAACACTTGGACTAGCTGCGTTCCAAAGTCCCTGTATATCATGGGGTGTCTAATAACTGACACCTTCAACCCCCTTCTTCTAAGCTCTTGAACAACAACCTTTGAAACTGTGCTCTTTCCAGCTCCGGTCTTGGTTGCTGTAACTGCTATTACAGGTTTTATCGAATCCAACATGGTTTCTCTCAAGCCCAGAATCCTGAAGTTGCAACCTGTTGAGAGAACATATGATATTATTCTGCCAAGCTCCTCATAAGTCAAATCACTTACACATAGAATAGCCTCGTCAACACCATAGAACTTGACAATATTTGGAAGCATATCCAGAGGATATATGGGGATGCCACTAGGGTATCTATCACCAGCGACAAACCTAGGAATTCTTCTAAATTCAGCACCTGGTATTTGCGTGAACAGAAATGCTACAACCTCTACACTGGGATCCCTCTTCAACACAGCTATAAAGTTATGTATATCCCTGCCACCTGCACCTATAACCACTACCCTTCTAGTCAAAATATATCACCAGATCTTATGATTCTTGAGAAAGTAAATAAACTGTATTTATATCTGAAACCAAGTATGGAGATTTCGAGCAATTATTTATGTTATGTTACGTAATAGAATCTCTTAATCACATTTGTAATTGGCGAACAACCCTTATGTCTCCATCTTCGCTAAATGTATAGTAAACCCAGTCAAGGTTATGCCTAGTCATTTTCAGTTTCTTCACCATAGCTCTCCACAAAACATCTCTAACCTTTTGCTGTGTTGTATACCACACCTTCCCAGCTATTATAACCCCATCTACATTGTGCTCAATATTTGCTAGCAACTCCCTTGCCTGGGGTGTCGATGTATGCAGCGTTGCAACTGTTATAATGTTTCTAGCTTTTGAAAAGTTCGCTCTAATGACTTTTATATGCTCCGCCAAGTCCATTACTTTGTAGAAGCTTAGAAACTCGTTTAGGGAATCTATTGCTATAAGGCCTTTGCTCTCTAGACCCATGTCATTTGCGATACCTAAAAGCGTTTCAATTACATGCTCAATGTTCTGGGGGTTCACCTTGGCTATTACAGATATATGTGACTTGAAGTCTCTGTCTCTTATCCTCTCACTATAACCATCTACAATAAAAAACATCCCCTTTTTTACATACTCTATAACGTTTATCTTCAGGCTTTCAAGTTGCAGAGCAACAGTCTTGGGATCATCGTCTAGAGCAAGGTATAAAACAGGTTCTTCTAACTGAAGAATGCTCCCAACAATTTTTGCGAGAAGCACACTTTTGCCAGAACCGCTTTTGCCGGCTATGATAATGAACGAGTTTCTGGGTATCCCCCCAGGAAACATTGTTTTCAATGGCTCTGAGCTCAGCATCAATATAGACATGTGGAAGACCAGAATCTTATCCACAGCAAAACTTTTAAGTTTATGAAGAACATTATTCTCAGTCTTTGAAATGTAGAATGAAATGAATGCTCTAGCATGGTTGTTGTAAATGAAGGGAATAGTTGTTGATGCCATTAAGAAGACTTATGTTAGTAAAGAGGGTTTTAGGAAGAAGCGTGTTGTCGAGGCTTTGAAGGGGGTTTCGCTATCTGTGGGTAATGGAGAGATACATGCTCTTCTAGGCCCTAATGGCGCTGGAAAATCGACCCTCGTCAAGATTCTGGCAACACTTCTTCTCCCAGATTCTGGAAGGGCATATGTAGATGGCTATGATGTTGTTAGAGAGGCTGAGAAGGCTAGGAGGGTTACTGGCGTTGTTTTAGATGTTTCGAAAGGTTTCTACACCTCACTAAGTGGCTATGAGAACCTTGTCTTCTATGCTCTTCTAAAAGGGTATTCCTATCAAGAGGCTAGGAGAAGAGCGAAAGAGGTTCTCGAGCTTGTTGGGCTCTACGAAATGAATGCCCACAACAGGCCCTACTACACATATAGCCTTGGAATGAGGGCTAGGCTCTCAATAGCAAAAGCTCTTTTAACCAATCCACCCGTTCTACTCTTAGATGAACCAACACTTGGCCTAGATGTTGAAAGCGCAAAGGCTGTAAGGAAGCTGATCATAGATCTTGCTAAAGAGGGTAGAACAGTTCTTATAACAGGTCATAACATGTATGAGATAGAGCAGATAGCATCATCAATAACCATAATAAATAGTGGCCGTGTAATAGCATCTGGAGATCCATCAGAACTCAAAACAAAGCTGGGCTTGATGCTCAAGGTCTCTACAAGAATAGAAGGTCTTCACACTCCTCAAATTCTCGAGAGAATAAAAAGCTTTTTACCAATTGAGAAGACTAGCATCGAGCCTCTCGACAGCTCCACAAAAATTGTTTTCTACACCAAGGCTAGCAGAGAAGAAGTTGTGCAGAGCATTATGCAGATGCACAGATCATTGGATTTGAAAATACTTGATTTGATTATCGAGGAGCCAACGCTTGAGGATGCCTATATAGCTGTTATTGGGGAGGGGCATGATCATTAACATTCTAAAGGCTCTTACCTATAGGGAGATTGTGTGGTTCAAAAGATTTGCCTCTGACTATATAGTTTCGTGGATACTGCCACTGGCTTTCTCACTAGGTGTAGTATTTCTGCCTGCAACCATATCAGATGTCAACACAGTTGTAGGTAGAATGAGCTCGATGTTCGGTCATCAAATGGATTTGAAAACAGCCTACAGCCTAGCACTTTCTGTAACGGGCATAGTGAACATAGTTGCCATAACAATAAACGATGTTATCCAAACAATATTCTCAGAGTTTAGATTTATGGAGGTTGGGTGGATGATACTGGAGACCACAAGTTTAATCAGATACGGAATCGCCAACGCCATTGTCAGACCAGCTATAATGACACCTCTAACAACATTGTATCTAGTGCCAATTCTAGCTTATCTAGATGGTTTGAACGGTTTGACAACATTTGCGATACTTGAAGCAGCCTTCGAGATAACGGCCATCGCCCTAGGGTTCTACGCGACAGTTATAGCCCTTGCACTAACCTTTTACACGAGGATTTCAAGGCCCTGGACAATAGCAAATGTTTTAGCACCTGCCATATTAGCTGGTGCTGGTGTTTACATCCCAGTTAATCTTGTGCCAGCTGTTCTAAGGTTCTTCGCATACACAACTCCGGTTCCAGAGTCTTGTGAAATAGTTTACCTGATAGCGTTGAGGGGGGTTCCAGGCGAATTCATAGGGTTTATGGCTATAGCCTCATTTGCGATGACACTATATGTGGCGGTCTCTGGGCTGCTGTCTAAGAGTGCTGACATTAGGGTGAGGAGAGGGTGAATATGAGGAGAACACTGCATGTGCTCTACATAGGATTTATATTGTCTAGAATGCATATAGCAGGCTACGTAGCATCTATTGTCAACTCTATACTGTGGTTCACAGTAATGTTTGTTCCCACAGTCATATTCAGCGGATATCCTCTAGAGGCCCTATCAGTTCTCCTGCCAGGTGTATATGCACTAACAGTAGCAAGCAGCGCTATGTGGACATCGACCGAGTTTCTGAGGTGGAATGTCTACCAGGGGCTAACCGACATGTATAGAGAGAACGGTTTAACAGTATTCCACTATCTTCTAAGCAACTCTGTTGTGGACTCTGTGGTGCTTGGCACTTCCTCATACCTTCTCTCAGCATATATAATGGCATCTTATCTGGGGCTTGGAATAGATGTTGCTCTCCCAAAAAACTACCTGTACCTCTTCCTAGCAATCGCCTTATCCATACCAACATATCTACTTGTAGGTTCTATAATCGGCTATCTAATGGCCTCAACCTCTATTAGTGGGTCGTGGGTAAACATAATCCAGATGATAATAGCCTTGGGCACAATCGTACCGCCAAAAACATTTCCAAATGCGTGGATACTACTTGCAAACCCCCCAACAATTGTGGCAGAGATCCTTAGAATAGGCTACAACTCCAATACACTACCATCGAACACTCTCATAATAATTGGTGTGGCGATGATATTTGCATACACAGCTCTGAGCCATTTCATTGCAGTGTTATGCGATAGAAGAATTGCCAAATACGGCCTAGAATACAGGTTCTGATACCTAGTCAGTAATACCATGTGTCATAGTAGAGGGGTTCGTTGGCAAAGCTCCCCATCTCATATGCCCTGCAAAAACTTTTGAATGAGCAAACACCACATTTTGGCTCATCATATCTACACACGCTTCTACCAAAATACCACATGAAATCATCTATCAAGAGAGGGTCAACACCACTAAGCCTCGACAGCATCTTGTACGCCTCTCTAACAGCTAGGCGAATCAAAACATCTTCGTCATGCGATATGGGGGAGCCTCTAACGACCTTCTCAGATAGGCTATCCTCAAGCTCTACAACACCGGTTCTCAGCGCTATCCTCGTCAGATGGTTGTCTACAGCCACATGCAGATTTTCCTTGTCCATGGGATTGAACAGACCTCTGTAGACTAGGAACTTAACTAGGAGAAAAATCTTCTTCTCTACAGGATCCTGATACGCCTTGAAGACCTTTAGCAGGTCTGCAAGGCCATAGCCATTCAAAGACCTTATATAGTTTTTGGATAGCAATATAATGTTTTTGGGGTTGGAACCGTAGACTAGAATCATCTTCTGGCCCAAGTCGTTGAGCAGATGCGTTCTAAGCCCAATGTCAACTGGCTTGGCATCGCCTATAGAAAGCCACTTCGCCACCTCATCCTCTCTAACCCTAGCCAGATGCTCTGGGCTAAAGAAATCTGGGTTGTTTCTAAACATCTCAATCCCTAGCCTGTACAGCAGATCCGCACCCCTAAGCCTCTCACCAACTATAACAGCCTCGTAGGGTTTTCCAGGCCTGCTTAGCCTATGATCCATTGCAACCATGACCAGGAAGTACATCAGAACCTGCTCTAGAGGCTCATTCGATTTTGGGTAGAACCTATGGTCAAAAACATTCATCTTATGCTCTTCGCTAACCACTCTAGGCAGAGTCTCTGCAATAGAGGCTATCCTCCTGTTGACAAGAGTGGGCATAGCCCATCACCATAAATTTGAATTTTATGCTGCCCTCTCCTCCCTGAAGTACACCTCCCCAAGAGCTTTTGGCATTGCAACTTTTTTGCTGAGTGGAGTGGCATACACAATGACCACTACCGCTAGCGATACTATAAATGGCAGTGCATTTACGATGTCTGTTGGAACTCCGTACAATAGCTGTAACGCATATGACGATGTGTATAGATATCCGAATGCAATGGCTACGGTATATGCTATTAGGGGGTGCCACGAAGATGCCATTGCAAGGGTTATGGCCAGGAATCCGTATCCCATGCCCGTGTACTGTGACCAGCCACTTCTATAAATCGTTGTGTAGATGTAGGAGCCTATGGAAACTAGCATATATCCGATTATGGTTGCTATGTACCTTGTTCTCCACACCCTGACACCAGCTGCCTCAGCAGCTCTTGGGTTGAATCCACAGGCCCTTATCTCTGTTCCAAGCCTCGTTCTATATAATGTGAACCATGTTAAAACCGCCGCTGCCACTCCTATCAGAGCTAGGATCGGCTTTCCAATACCTATTGGGACCAGGGACCTGCTCTTCATGTACCTAAGCCCTATTAGCGCTCCAACACCATAGAATGCTATGTTTAGAGATAGCCCAGTCAAAACATGTGGTGCATGCAATACATTGATGAATGTTGCGAAGATCAGCGATAAAGCTATTGCTGATGCCAGCGAGATGAGAAGCCCTTGGACATAGCCGATGTTTTGAACGGCCACAAACGTTACCGCTATCGAGAAGGTTATTATGCCGTCTATCGCAAGGTTTATAACACCACTCCTCTCAACAACTATGTCTCCTAGGATCCACAGAGCCAGTGCTATTGCTAGTGGATCTGCTAGGATAGTGAGTATGGGCCCCATCATGCCTCACCTAACAACTATCTTGTATTTGGATACAAATTCCGCGACTATTGTGGCTGCAAACAGTGTTCCTATTATGGACTTCGCCAATGCGTCGCCTATAGCAGCACTCCCAATTTGTAGAGCAAAGCTTAGCCTATATAGAGCAGCTGTGTAGTAAGACGATATCACAATGCCTATTGGATTCAAGCCGCCGAGCCATGCAACCATTATGGATGTGAAGCCCATTCCACTGCCAATAATGCTCCCCTCAACAAGCTTTCTATGGTAAACAAGAATCTCTGCACCACCGACAAAACCTGCAAAGGCTCCTGATATGCAAAACGCTACTAGCGCAAGTCTTTTGCTTGATATGCCAGCAAGCTCGACAGCTGCTATACTAGAGCTTAGGGCTCTTAGCGATATCCCGAATCTTGTTTTGTAAAGCAGTAGATAAACTATGGCAACAAGTACAAAGGCTGTCACAACGATGTACCAAGAGAAGCTGTAGCCTGGTACTACAGGTAGCTTAGATGTATCTGGAATCATATCTGTTGTTGTATAGCCGTAAACACCTCTGCCTCTCCAAGGGCCTTTGACTAGGTAGCTAGAGAAGTAATAGGCTATATAGTTCATTAGGAGAGTTGTAACAGCCTCGTTAACCCCCAGATAAAGCCTCATAACAGATGGTATGAGCGCCCACAGCAATCCGATGATTGCTGCAAAAGCTAGGGAGGCTATCGGGGCTATATAATCCATTTTCCCAAGCGGTGTGAACAAGGCTATGTATGTTGCTCCCACAGCCCCCATCACAAGCTGGCCTTCTGCACCAAGATTCCACAGATTTGCATTAAATGCTATCGCCAAGCCGAGTGCAATTGGCAGGAAAACAGAGATGTATCTGAAAACATTTAGATCTACAAAGCTTTCGAAAGCTGTTCGAATCGTTTCAGAAAATCCCAATCCTGTGGCAACAGATGTTATGTAGACCGCTATCAAAAACCCTATGAATGCTGTTAAAAACCTTGTCAAAATGCTAAGACTTGGCGGTAAAACTCTTTTCACAACGACTATTCTAGCCATGCACCATAGCCTTCTCGATTTCACTTCTAAAACTCTCTAGATTGCTGCCCTCAAAAAGCTTAGCTATTCTACCATCCACCATAACAGCCACCTTATCCGAGATCTGAACAGCCTCATCAACATCCTCTGTGATTAGAAGAACACCACCGCCTGACAGGCTAAACCTCTGTAGAATGTCTAACACCAAAGCCCTTGACCTCTCATCGAGCATTCTCGTGGGGTTGTGGGCTACAACAACCTTCGGCATTGTTAGGAGGAGTCTGCTTATAGAGACCTTCTGAACATTTCCACCAGACAATTTAGATACTTGTATAGCTGGATTCTCAGGAACTATGCCAAGCTTCTTAATAGCGTCTAGAACAGCATCCTGGCTCAGCCTCTCCCTAGCATACATCCTCATATTCTCGATTATCGATAGCGTTACTGCTGTACCCTCTTTGAATGGGTCTTCAGGTATGTATACAAGTCCTTTTCTGGTTCTCTCGCTCGGAGGGCTCTTCGTCACGTCAAATCCATTGATCTTTATAGAACCGCTTGAAGCTTTTCTGAGACCGGCTATAGCCTCCCCCAGCTCTTTCTCCCCATTCCCAGCAACACCAACAATAGATACAACCTCACCTGCTCTAACATCAATTGAAAGTCTATCCACAGCTGTTTTCCCGTAGTCGTCGAGAACAACCAGCTTATCGACTGAGAGAACATTTTTAGAATCTTTTGATAGTCTCTGCAAAAGCTGTCTCGAAACTAGTTTGAGATACTCCTCTGTTCCAAACATTGCATGGCGAAGCTCCGATGGGTCGGCAGCACCATTGAAAACCCTAGCAACTTTTCCACGTCTAAGTACAACAAATCTATTTCCTATCTCAAGCGCCTCCGGTATCTTGTGTGTAATGTATATAACCGTTCTATTGCCTGACACAAACCTTCTTAGAATCTCAAAGAACTTTGTTTTCAGATCTTGCGGCAGGTATGTAGCCGCCTCATCAACTATTAGAAGCCTGGGGTTTATCAGCAAGGCTTTTGCCAATTCGATGAACTGCTTCTCTGTATAGCTAATGCTAAAAACCTTTTTATGCACATCAATGCCTATGCCAAAGCGTTTCAAAAAATCTTCAATCCTTTTGGCGAGGGTACTCGAAGGCGGTTCTCCGATGAAGAGGGCTATGTTCTCTAGGATGCTTAGATCGTCTATTAGCTGCGGCCGCTGGCTTATCATTACAAAACCTTTTTTCTTGGCATCAAATGGTGATGAAAATCTAGCCTCAGAGCCGTCAACTATTATCTTGCCTCTATCGGGGACATAAACACCGTAGAGAACCTTGGCGAGAGTTGATTTCCCCGATCCATTCTCTCCGAGAACCACTAGAATCTCATTGAAGAAAATATCTAGTGTCACACCATCTAGAGCAACAACATCACCAAACCTTTTGTAAAGGTCAACAACTCTTATGAATATCCTATTCATGTCCCCTTCCTCAACACAAATAATTTGGATGTGAGGATATAAAAAAGGTCATTCATTTCATATATGTTTATTTGATAGTGCCTTGAAAAGCAACCCACTTAACAAACCAGTCCATGTTCCACAGATCGTCGTGCGTTAGCCTCTCACCAGGCTGCACATTCACCGGAGCATTGTCTGGCTGTCCTGTGCAGAATCTGGAGTAGTGCATTCCGGCTATGCAGTAGCCTGTTAGAGGGCCTGTGAATGGGTCGAAGACTGGGGCTATTGTGGCTGCTGGTACGTGGCTAGACCCTGTCGATATATTTGCTAGAACTTCGAGTTGATGTGTTAGAGCAGTTCCTTGTAGAGGCTGTAGGAGTGGTGCTTCTTTCATCTCATTGTATCTCCTCATAACGAGGTCGTAGACAGATAGTGTCTCGCCTGTTCTAACATCCTTTACCATTATGCTCTTGAGCAGTGGAACAAACTTTGGATTGATTCTCATAACACTTCCATTTGGATAGACATGTGCTCCCAGATCAACTGCTCCTGTGTTCAGGAGGTACCAGTAGTCAACGTTCTGGAGGTTGCTGGGGGTGTAGATACCTGCTTTGATCTTGGCCAATATATCGGCGTATATAACCTCCCATCTAACAAGCTGTCCACTTACAACAACATCTGGGCCCCACTCATACATTGGGCTGTAGTGGCTAAACACATATATCTGCTTGCCCTGCTTGTATAGACTCTCAGCATATTCTACAACAGCCGTTGAGTCCTCTGTAAATGCAAGCACATCAACATTGAACTGGTTGACAAGAGTCTCCGCAGCAGCCTTGGCCTTGTCCGGGTTGAACCAGTCGCCAATCTCAATAACATACACTGTTATGTTCTTGCCTAACTGCTCGCCAACCTCTTTAGCCCCTATGGCAAAAGCATTTATGTGTCTAACAACCTCTGGAATTGTGTGTGCCGCAACATACCCTATCTTACCTGTCTTCGTTAGCGCCCCCGCCATTAAACCATTTAAATAGTATATCTGATATAGATCAGCAAAGTATGTGCCCATGTTAGGCAGCCTCTTGTAGCCAGAGCAGTGGAAGAACATCACATTCTTGTACTCCTGCGCCTTCTCATATGTCTGATCCATGAAATCAAAGCTTGTTGTGAATATCACTGTATAGCCCTTTCTAACAAGATCGTCTATCACAGCTGGTGACTGCGATGCCTGCACATTCTCAACATATGTTGTTTCGAGCCAATCCTTGTAGAGCTCTGCAACAACCCTCCTACCAACATCATGCATATAGCTCCATCCATAGTCTCCAACAGGTCCAACATAGATCCACGCCGCTTTGATCTTCTGGGGAGCTGTATATGTAGCAACCGTAGCAACCTCTGTTTTTGCAACTGTTAATGTTGTTGTCAACATCGTTGTCTGAGTGACAGTTTGTGTAGCTCCACCCGGTTGTGACATGTATGATATAATCGTTGCAGTTGTAGTTATGGTTGTTGTTGGTCTGGCTATATAATATCCTACTGCATAGCCAACCACAATACCTATTATCAACAGGGCTACTGCTACAATATATGGTATTGTAGGCATTTTTACATACACCACGCTACACGCTATCCACTTAAGTTAATAAGCTCTGTGTATAACAGATATGTAGCTATATACATAAACTATGTAAACATCTTAAAAATAAGATGGGAGACTAGTGTTTCAAAATAGATCTAATCTAATATTGTTTCGGCAGGTAGAGCGCCTGAATAAACTCTTGCTTAAATAGAGGATGTATTGATAACTCTATATACTTTATGTTTTTAGCTAGACCCTCAAACTCTCTTCTTATCTTACTCGATTTTAGAGCCATTTTAGCACCACTAATAGCTGTGTTGCCCACGAAAACAAATTTTCTTGCATCTACTTTGGGCAGCAAGCCTATAGCTATAGCGTTGTCAATGTTTATATGTGTTCCGAAGGATCCTGCAATAAATATTTTTTGAAGGTCATTAACAGATATGTTGGCATGTTTAAGTAGAATGTTCACCCCTGATGCAACAGCTGCTTTAGCCAGCAGAAACTCATTTATATCTTTTCCGCTAACCGTTATGCTCCTCCCTATCCCCGTTTCATGATCCCATGCAACAACAAACTTCTTCCCGTTATCAACGACCATCCTCTTTGACTTTATGTCTTTTCTGAACCTCCCCCTATAGTCTATCAAGTTGTTTCTGTATAGATTAGCGATAAGGTCTATCATTGCTGATCCACATATCCCAACAGGCTTTGAGTTTCCAACAACGTTGTATCTAACGTTGTAGTCCCCAATTGACTTGTCAAAATATATGAAGACCTGGTCTATGGCGCCGACAACAGCTCTCATACCAAACTCTATTGTGGCGCCCTCAAAAGCCGGCCCAGCGGGTGTTGAGCATGCCAATATCTCGTTACCTGTATTCAAAAGGATTTCGCTATTGGTTCCAATATCTATTAAAAGACATGGGGCATTGCAATCTCTAAGCCCAACAGCTACAGCATCTGCTAGGGCATCCGACCCTACATAGCCTGCCACTATAGGTAATGCATATACAACACCCCTTTCATTGATATTCAAACCAACTTCTCTTGCATGTAGATACACACTTCTTCTGACAGCTGGTACATATGGAGAGGATCCAAGGTATCTGGGATTTATCCCTAGGAATAGATGGTGCATAGCAGTATTTCCAGCTATAACAACTTCGTATATCCTATTTTTATCTACATTGGCTCTCGAAGACATTTTCTCTATAAGCATGTTTATAGCTGTTACAACAAGTTTTTGAAGCTTCTCTAGATTCTCCTTATCTCTACTAGCATAAGCAATTCTAGATATTATATCTGCTCCATAGCTCGCCTGGGGATTTGGCATAGATTCCACGGCTATTGTCTCCCCCTTGACAAGGTCGACAAGATGTGCAACAATTTTCGATGTGCCAATATCTACAGCAATGCCATAGATGCTGTTTGTTGTGTCTCC
The DNA here is from genome assembly GCA_038735125.1 of Ignisphaera sp. Lineage (NCBI taxonomy): Archaea > Thermoproteati > Thermoproteota > Thermoprotei > Desulfurococcales > Desulfurococcaceae > Ignisphaera > Ignisphaera sp. The sequence goes on along the minus strand of JAVYNU010000002.1, from coordinate 100,075 downwards.
AGGTTCTATAGAAAGTATCTTGTTTCTCCATAGAACAACTGTCACAGACCAGTTCCCAGATCTCAGAACCTCGGGAACTATTCTAGCTATGTGGGCATCCACATCATAATCGCTTGCCAGAGTCTTCTTACTAAGCATATCTAAAATCCTATCTAAATCGGCAGTAACATCATTTAGAGAAGCTGGGTTTACAGAGACAAAAACCTTTTTCACTAGGGGGTCTAGAGGAACCTCTATCTCAAAACCAACATCTGCAGAAACATATCTTTGCACAAGACTCTCTTGTGGAACGAGAACAACATAGCTTTCACCTAGTACTCTAGCCTGGCATGCAAGCCTAAAGCCCTTCGATATATCCTCAGCGCTCAAAATACTCTTCTCAGACTCTGTCAAGGGGGATGCTAGACCCTTTTCCACAACAATTCTGCATTTGCCGCACTCCCCGATACCGCCACAATCAGCTCTTATAGAGATCCCAGCCTCTCTCAAACAATCCAAAAAAGTTTTTGAAGACATGCATAAAACATCTCTTCCAAGGTTCTTCACAAATACCCTAGATACCTTGCCCTCTCCACCCACAGCCAACACCACTCAGACCAGTTTGATTATACCTCTATCACTACTTCTGTACTAATAAGCGAGAGCCATGTGAATTTCATGTAGATACTATTTCGGTTGGGCCTCTCAGGAAATATACTTTGTTGCACAAAAATATTTCTAGGGCCTAAAATGAGCGTTGTCTATGTATATGCCAAGAGCCTTCCAGAGGCTTGGGAGAAGAGCCTTGTTGAGCTGTCGAAGGTTGGAATAGTCATAGAGACGGAATACAACGAGAGGTCTATTGATGCCCCAGCCTTCATAGTTGTTGAAGAGCCTTTCTCAGAACCTAGAATACATCTAAAAGGTATTGTCGCAGGCTCTCTCAAAGGCCTTCTGGAATATGTTGACGAAGTTGTTAAAGGAACCCACGACCACCTCGTAGAGAAGTTTGGCTACACATACCACGAAAGGCTCTTCAGCTATAGACTACCAAACGGCGAGATTGTCAACCAAATTGAAAAGGTAATTGAGAAGCTTAGAAAAGCCCCATACACAAGAAGGGCACAGGCAATAACGTGGCAGCCTTGGAAAGATTTGGAGACAGAGCACCCGCCATGCCTACAGAGAATGTGGTTTAGAGTCGTAAACGGAAAGCTCGTTATGCACGTGCATATGAGAAGCAACGACGCATTGAAAGCTGCATACATGAACATGTATGCA